>NZ_JAEQCB010000051.1:0-76421 GCF_020738785.1 Microcoleus sp. PH2017_05_CCC_O_A
AGCTCAAACAATGGTCAACGGTGTCAAACAAGCCCTTGCCGAAACCGACTCTAAAGCCTGCGATGGCAAAATCAAAATCGAATACGAGATTCTCGATGACGCGACTGCTGCGGCTGGCAAATGGGATCCCAGCCAAGTCACATCGAATGCTAACAAAGTAGCAGCGGATGGTTCGGTAGTTGGTGCGATCGGTCACTACAACTCAGGTGCGGCAAAACTTTCCATTCCCGTCCTCAACCAAGCTAATGTAGCGATGGTGAGTCCCGCCACGACCTATCCGGGCTTGACAAAACCAGGAAAAGGCGAAGCCAAAGAACCCAATGTTTATTACCCTACAGGCACTCGCAATTTCGCCCGTGTTGTCCCCGCAGACGACCTTCAAGGTGCTGTAGCGTCCAATTGGGCGAAATCTTTAGGAGTTAAAAAAGTCTACATCCTAGACGACCAAGAACTCTACGGCAAGGGTATTGCTGACATCTTTGAAACAACTGCTAAAGCTGCGGGAATTGAAGTTCTCGGCCGCGAAGGAATTGATATCAAAGCCAGTGATTACAAAGCTTTAATGAATAAGATCAAAGCTTTAAATCCAGAAATGATTTACTTTGGTGGCACTACTCAAAGTAATGCTGGACAAATCATTAAAGACATGAGAAATGTTGGGATGACACCGGAAGCAGTCAAATTCATGGGCCCGGATGGCATTAAAGAACAAGCTTTAATTGATGCCGGAGGCAAAGATGCTGAAGGAGTTTATGCTACTTTTGGTGGTTTGCCTCCTATCTGCTAAGGTGATTATCGGCGCAATTAATAAGGTTTGCAAAAATGACCGCGCGGCTATCCGCGATGCTGTTTTGGCAACTAAAGATTTTAACGGCGTACTTGGCAATTGGAGTTTTGATGCTAATGGTGATACTAGCTTGACTACAATGTCAGGAAATGTTGTTAAAGCTGGTAAGTGGGAATTTGTGAGTGCACTTAAGACTGAATAATTAGTCAGTTGACTGTTGTCAGTTGACTGGTTAACTGGTTCCCCGGCTCTGCCTGGGAACCGATGTCTAGAGGCTCTGCCTCGCTCTTATACCAGGAAAATTGCCTCGCTTTTCTAGTAGGAAGATTGTCTCGCTTTTCTAGTATAAAAATTGGAGGCAGAGCCTCCGGATCTGCGTTACCAGGCAGAGCCTGGGAACGAGTAGAACTTCCCCATGCCCAATTCCCAATTCCCAATTCCCAATTCCCAATTCCCAATTCCCAATTCCAATAATTATGAAAAACTGGAAAAGTATTCTCTTATATATAGGTGTAGCGTATATAGTTTTGTTGTTAGGCCCGATCGCAGGATTTGACTTACCGAAAATTATTGGCGAAATAGTCCGCAGCCCAGAAGTGTTGATTCAACAGTTGTTAGTGGGTTTGGTCAACGGGGCGCTGATTGCAATTATTGCTTTGGGTTACACGATGGTTTACGGCATTATTGAGCTGATCAATTTTGCTCACGGCGATTTGTATATGTTGGGTGCTTTTGCTTCGCTGACTGTTTTCGGGGCTTTTGGGATTCAAGACGGCGCACCTTTAAGTGTTGCGATACCGGTGATGTTAGTCGCTTTGGTTGTATGTTCGGTGTTTTGTGCTGGACTAAATATTGTGGTCGAAAAGTATGCTTATCGTCCTTTGCGAAATGCTCCTCGTTTGGCTCCGTTAATTTCGGCGATCGGGGTTTCTTTTATTTTCCAAAATCTGGGATTATTTTGGGGAGGATTGAAAGCTTTTATTCCGGTGATGGGTTCTAATTCGGCGGCTCCGAAAAGCTTCCCCGATTTGTTGCCGCGAGTTGATATTCTCAAAGCTATGGGAATTCAAACAAGTATTGTATTTACTACAAAAGATTTAATTGTGTTGGTGGTGGCTCTGGTATTAATGGTTTTGCTTCATGTGTTTGTGCAGTACACTCGTCTGGGAAAGGCGATGCGGGCAACTGCTCAAAGCCGCGATGCTGCTAAAATTATGGGAATTAATGTCGATCAGATTATTGCTCTGACTTTTTTGATTGGTGGGGCTTTGGCTGGTTCGGCTGGGATTTTGGTCGGTTTGTACAATAATACGATCGTGTTTACGATGGGTTTTACGGCGGGGTTGAGGGCTTTTACGGCGGCTGTTTTGGGGGGGATTGGCAATATTGTCGGGGCGATGTTAGGAGGGGTTTTGATTGGGGTGTTGTCGTCTTTGAGCGATCAGTATTTGTCGAGTCGCTGGACTAATGCTTGGGTGTTTGGAGTTTTGGTGGTGATTTTGGCTTTCCGGCCGGGCGGTTTGTTGGGTGAGAATGTTCAGGAGAAGGTTTAAAGGTGCAGGGTTGAAAAAATGGCAAAAGACATTTATCATTATCAAATAAGGACTGCTTTAGAAAAGGATGGGTGGATAATTACAGACGATCCTCTGACTCTGCAATTTGGTTCGCGCAGTGTGTTTGTGGATTTGGGAGCTAAAAAGTTACTAGCAGCCGAACGCGAGGGACAAAAAATTGCAGTTGAAATCAAAAGTTTTGTCGGCAAGTCTCTAGTCAAAGATTGGGAAAATGCGATCGGACAATACAGTTTGTACTTAAAAATACTCTCTAAAAGAGAGCCATATCGCGCCCTATACCTAGCCATTACTGAAGAGATTTATACCAGCTTCTTTCAGGAGGATATCGTGCAAGTCGTACTTGAGGATAGAGCAATGAAAATTATCGTTATCGATCCTATTCAGGAGGTTGTTACCAGATGGATAAACTAGATGAATACCGTGAGTTGATTTATAAAATCCTGTCGTACTATGCCAGCCTACCCTACAATTACGCCGAGATTAATAACAAAGTCATTGTCAGCGAAGACCGAAATGATTTTTTATTGATGACTGAAGGCTGGGAGGGGCACAAGCGACTCCACTATTGCCTCATTCACGTTGAAATTCGCAACGGTAAACTCTGGATTCATTATGATGGTATGGAAGACGGCATTACTGATGAATTACTGGAGGGTGGTGTTCCTGAAAACTGCATTGTTTTGGCGTTTCATTCGCCTGAAGTACGCAAGCATACCGGATTTGCGATCGCCTGAAATATACGCTTGCAAATCCAGAAGCGATCGCAGCAGTCAACAGTCAACAATCATTCCGGTGCAACCGGAATTGATATCAATCAATTCAAACAAAATTAACAAAAGGAGCTGGAAGTCTTCTCGCTTCCAGCTCCTTTTGTTAATGCTAACAGTCCCAAATGTTAGACAGTTAGCGGTTGCGCCAATTCCTTGACTGGTGCTTCACTGTCACTTGACTGCTGCACCCGAATTAGCCACCCTTCGGCTTTAGAGTAGTTATCTTTTTGCACCTGTTTGATAGCTTGTTTGAAGTTCAACTGCACGCCCCAAACATCGCTCGTGAAACGCTTTTCTTGCTTCATATTGTCGAAGAACACGGCGGCTTCGATGTGAGATAAACCGCCTTCGGTTTTGGCAATAGAGAGCATCACTTCAAACACATCATCCGCCATCTTCGCATCCCCACAAACGTAGTAGTGACACTTAGGATGACTCAGCAGCTTCCAGACATCCTGGGAGTTTTGCTGCATGAGGTTCTGCACGTACAGCTTTTGGTCGCCAAGACGGGAGAATGCTACTTCCAGGCCCGAAAGTACACCTTGATTCTGCCACGTCTGCATCTGCTCCTGATAGAGGAAGTCACTGTGATTGCGACAGCCAAAGTATAAGGTAGCATCGCCCAAGGGTTGTCCTTGCTGCAACAAGGCATCTCGGTACTGAAGGAAAGCAATCAGCGGAGAGACTCCCGTACCAGGTCCCACCATCAGCATCGGTGCATCGAGTTCGCTAGGCGGACGGAAGCTAGAAGTACGGACACCAATGCGAACCTTCGCTCCGGGTTCCAGTCCAGCTAGGTAGTTGGAACAGAGTCCTTGACGGACTTTGCCTGCGTCGGTTTTGATTTGCAGCACGCCAACGGTGATTTGTATGTGCTGGGGATGGAGCAAGGGAGAGGAGGAAATCGAGTATAGGCGTGGCTTTTGCTTCGGCAGCAACTCTAGTAGGGTGGCGAGGGTAATCTCTGCTGAGGGAAACTCATCAAATAGATCGAGAACACTCATGAAGTTGTCTGCGATCGTTTTCTTGAGCAAAACGCTGTCGGCATTGTCGTCTACCTGCCGGAGAATCTCCAGCCAGGTTTCTAGGCGATGTTTCTCCTGGGGATTTTGGGCTACGGAGTACAGGTAGGTAAGCAGTTCGTTGAAGGGTTCCCGCAAAGCTAGATCGAGTTCTTCGGAGAAAACCTGACCTACGGTTGTTGGGACGGCAATGGGGGGTTGGTCTTCTATTTGAGTGCCATCTGGTGTTACGTAACTAGCTGTGAAATAGGTATTAGGGGTGACTGAAAGGCGATCGCACAACCGCTGTACTAATTCTGGTGGATTGCAAGGATAAATAGCAACGTGATCGCCGGTTTCGTATTGCAAATTGCTATCGGAAATATCGAACATGATATAACGAGTAGAACGACTACCAGGAATCACCTCTTGGAGCAGTTCTTGATTTGCGACGACAGGAACTTCGATGGCTTTATCTCCACTCACGGCTAGAGGGGCAACGGTTGCCGCTTCTGCCTCATTTAAGAAGGTAACGTTGAGTTTTGGGGCGGATGCGGTTGTGGCATCTGCGGAGGTGACATCCTCACCTAAAACGCGGGAGATGAGTCCCAGCCACTGTTTGAAGGTGTCTGCCTGTCCCTTAATTTCATCCCCTTTATGCAACGGCACAATGCAGTTAGCCCCTGCCTTTGCGAGTGTTTTATCTACCGAAATTGCCGCAGCACAGAAGTGTTCGTAAACGGTACTGCCAATGCCGAGGATGGAATAGCTCAACCCACTGAGGGAACCCGCAGGCTGTTTCTTCAACCACTGAAGGAATTTTTGGCCGTTTCCGGGGATTTCGCCATTACCGAAGGTGGAGGTGACGATTAGGAGGAGCTTTTCAGAGGCAAGGGTATCGGTATTGTATTCATCGAGGGCCATCACTTTCGCTTTGTAGCGCTGGAGTTGACGGGAGGCTTTCCGCGCAAAGCCTTCGGCTGTACCTGTTTCAGAGGCGTAGAGAATCAGGATGCGGTCTTGCTTGTTGTCGTCCTCGTCGGTAGTAGTGATGAATTTTTCCAGGTCAATGCCGTCTTCCACTGTCCATCGATCGGCTCCATAGTGATAGGCAGGGTCTAGGTAAAAGTCGCGCATCTGGTGATGCCAGACTGGGCAGGTACTCCCTCCAGAGGGTGGTACGACCCAACCCCAATCTGCCGGACACTCGCGCCCTGCTTTCTTTTCGCGCAAGTCGTGGGCGATGAATTGTTTGGAGGCAGTCTGGTGATCCACCATCGAAACTTTAGCTTTTTGGAATGAGTATAGGATAGCGATGTTGAGTTCTAATGCTACGCGATCGCGCCACAACGTTTGCTCAGAACTGGTATCCAGCTTGAGAACTTTGGCGATGTCCTCCGTTTTGTCGTAGCGCCAATCTTCCAAGAAATCCCGCATAATCTCGGTACCCATGTACCAGCCATTGAAAGGAAGGCAGGCGTAGGTAATGCCGCCGATGTCCATGCGGAAGTTGCTGATGGCTGGGATGGCATACCACCGAAAGCCGAGGGACTTGAACTCTGGAATTGTGGGATGCTCAATTTCCACTTCCAGTACATCGTCTTGATGAAACTCATAGAATTTCGGTTCCATTCCTGGGACTTCAATCACTAGGGGGAGGATGTCGTAGGGTGTGCGTGGTTCCGGTGGTTGCCAGCCGAGTTTTAAGATTGCTGCGGTGAGCTCAAAGTTGGCGCCATCGCCCATAATACTCCCGTTCGGTTGCTCGTAAGCGGCATAGCGAATCAATTGGGAATTCCAGACGCGTGGGCCCCAGCGTTCCTTCGGCTGTTTGGGACGGAAGACGGTCATCGTAATTTGAATATTGCCCCCATTCGTGGCGTATCGCAGGTGTTCTTCTAACTCGCGAAACATCTCGTCGGGGTTGGTGACATAGCGGCGATCGCGCACCACCATATTATTCCACTGAATTCGAGCAATACACTTGGAAGCATTGCGCCACGACAACTGTGCCCCATAGGCTAATTCTTCGTAGGTGTGGGTGTAAGTGCCTGTGGCTTTCACTTCCTCTTGGATTTCTACCCAACGCCGCGCTTGATCCTCCGGTTCCCATTCTTGCTCGGTAGCAATCTGCTTCAAATACTGCTTGGCTTTTTTGAGAAATCGCTCCTCATTCAGCTTGGGCAACTTCATCACGTTAATAACGCGATCGAACAACGTCTGCCATGCGTGCCCTAACTCAGGGGTGAAGTCTGGCACATACTTCTCAAGTATGAGCACCAATACCTGTACCATACCAGCATAGGCGCAGGAGGGTATATCATCAATACTCACCTGGGTTCCTAACTGCTGGACTATCAACTCTTCAAATTCATCAAAGTCAATCTCGCCACTACCATCGACATCTACGCGAGCAAACAGATCGTTCAACTCGCTGATGGGGATGGATAGCCCGGACTTGCGCGAGTAATCGATGAGTTCCTCAATAGAGATTGTTCCAGTCCCGTCTGTGTCAATCTCATTAAAGATATACACGCGGAGATCTTGAATTAGTTCGTCTCTACTGCCGCCGTGGAAGCAGTTAACCAAAAATTCCAATACCTCAAACAGGTTCAAGGACAGATAATCCATGTTTGTCCGTCCAAAAATAGGCAGCATGAACGGGTATTTTTCAAATAGAGTTTGAAAAAATGCCTCTCCAATCTGCTGCGTATTCTGTCTGAGGATGGTTAAAGAATCCGCCATGCGTTGCTTGACATCTGGAAGCATTGCCTCTTCGTAGCGACGCATCGCCTCTACCATTGGGACAATCACATCGGTGTTGAAAAATCGGTAAACAGCGGAGTGGGTTCCTTTTGCTAGATTTTCGCGATCGTACTCTTCTAGGTACGGAATCGACGGCAACATCCACATCCACACCTGCCGGGCTTTCAACCAGTGATGAGGACGCATCCCCATATCGGCAAACAGCGCTCCGTAATCCTGAACATTATCGAAGCTATCACCTTTTTCTGCCGGCACCCCCATCAGAGGTTCCGAAATCACGTTCTGGGTATAAGGCTGAAGCTGATGTACGCAACAGTCAAGCAACTCAAAAAAGTAGTCGCTTACGGTGTCGAGGGCATCCCCAAAGATGTACTCTAGTTCTGGAGCCTCCAGCAAGAGGCGCTTCAAGAACTTTTCCATTTGCAATTCTTTCCACGCCCGCAGCTTGTTCCAAACGTCTTTGACAATTACTTCCTCTTGCGGTGTGAGGGGAACCGCTTCGGGCATCTCGAATTCATTTTGGCCGTTGCTCTGACTTGCTGGCGCGTGGAGGCGACGATTTCCCGAATGTCCCAACAGCGTCAGCGTGCTGCTACTTACGTCACTGGTACTTTGGGTAAGGCGAGTTTTCAACTTCAACTGAGGTGCTAGATTCCAGTTGGCGATCGGAAATTCTAACTCGGCGCTGGTTTCACCATTGAGGTAATCCTGCGTCGCCAATGTGACCGTTGCGGCATCCTGCCAGGGCAGAGTAATATCTCCTTCCCGGTAGCATAGGGTAATGGCGATCGTGCAGTCTCCGTTGTTTTTCAGATCCAATAACCAGCTTGGTTGCTTGCGGCTAAAGGAATCCTTTTGCAACAAAGGTTGTCCCTCATCGGAGAGCATCTGCACGCGGCACTTGTACCTGTAGTTGTCGGAAGTGGGGAAATCGGTCGCCGAAACCTCGGTTAAGTGGATAATTCGTGGATTATTGTGCATACTAGGCAGGAAAATTATGTAAGAAGAGCAAGCAGGCTAGGTGTCGTGCACCTGTGTAGCAAAAGCTTAAAGTATATTATCTTATATTCAAGATAAAAAATAGTCCGCGATCGTGCTAAGTTATATTACTGAAAAAATACTTAATGTTGTGTCGATAGATACAATTAAAATTTATGTTTATTTGTACAGTAGCACTTCTCAATTGATTGCAATACAGTAGCCCCATTAAATATTCCCTGGTTTCAAACCGAGGGATAGCCGCTCCCAATTTGATATCACTCCCTCTTCCCTCTTCCTTCTTCCCTCTTCCTTCTTCCTTCTTCTATGTCAAACAAAATAATCCAAGCAATTAAATCTAGTGGTATTCTAGGAGCGATCGCCTCTTTGACAGTCATCCTATTCGGCGGTTGGAGCGGCACCGTCATCGGCTGGCTGATGGGCACAGCCGCAGGCTTTATGGCTGGTCAGGAACAGAAAGTTTACAACCCGAAAATGGGTGCGACAATTGGCAGTTTAGCCGGATTGGGATTGGGAGTTTGGCTGTTAGTTGCTAGCGTCCTCGAAGGAGTTGTGATTCGACCTTTTTCTGGTCAATCTGCGGTGGATTTGCCGACTACTTTACTGCACGGAATTTGCAGTTTGACGATCGCAATTTTGACAGCTACGTTAATGGGCGCTTTGCAGGGTTTGCAGGGAGAACGCCAGCGACAGGCTACTCTGGTAACATTAGCTTTTATCTTAATTCTGTTTCCGTTTATCGATCTTGAGGCTAAGACCGGCTGGATTGCTACGGTAGTACAGATTCAAATCTTTATTATGTTGGCGCTGGGTTTGAATATTACTGTGGGTTTTGCGGGCTTGTTGGATTTGGGATATGCGGCGTTTTTTGCGATCGGCGCTTACACCACGGCTTTGCTATCTTCGGGACAGGTAAATATTGCTTGGAATTTTTGGGTGGTTTTGCCGATCGCCGCTGGTGTAGCTGGCCTATCGGGCGTTATCCTCGGTATTCCGACACTGCGACTCAAGGGCGATTATTTGGCGATCGTCACCCTCGGCTTTGGTGAAATTATTCCGGTGGTATTTAGAAATTTAACCGCGATTCGCATCGACGAACCAATCTCGAAGATAGTCGCTGCTGTTTTGGGTAAGCCGGAATTGGTGCTTTGTCTCGTTGGGTGCGATCGACCTTTTAACCTCACCGGCGGCGAAGCAGGCATAAACCCGATCGGGCGTCCATCTCTCCCGATCGTCGGCACATTCAGCACCGGTAACTACTTTCCCTGGTACTACCTAATTTTGCTGCTAGTTGTCTTCGCATATTTCATGATTTCGCGGCTGCAAGATTCCCGTTTGGGAAGGGCATGGAATGCCATGCGCGAAGATGAATTAGCAGCGAGTGCCATGGGCATTAACCTCGTCAAAACCAAACTTTCGGCTTTTGCAATGGGAGCGACATTTTCGGGGTTTGCAGGCGCATTTTACGCAGCTTATATCAGCGCCATTTTTCCCAGCGTCTTCGATTTCTCAGTCTCCGTCATCATCCTGTGCATGGTGATTTTAGGCGGTTTGGGCAACATGACAGGCGTGATTTTGGGCGGTATCATTATCATGTCTGCCGATCGGCTTTATCTACCCCAACTCGCCCAAGTCCTCAAAGGTTTTATGAATACTTTTGTGTTGCCGAGAATAGCAATTCCGCAGTTAGCAGACTTTCTCGCCACCAGTTTAGACCCGATTCAAATGCGTTTATTTCTCTTCGGTTTAACTTTAGTTGTGATGATGATCGTGCGGCCGGAAGGGCTGATTCCCGATAAAATTCATCAAGCAGAATTGCATGATGATGCTGAGGCGAACAATCAGACTTTAGCAGATGCGAGAAATCAATAGATCCATCCAATAATTCTTGTGGAACAGGCATCTTGCCTGTTCAAGAAAGGACTTTCTGGAAATATCTAATAGTTAAGGGGGAAAATGAGCAATGAGTAAGAATGTAACAGCAACTGCTTTTGTTGTCGCAGAATTTAGAGCAGAAGAAAATGCAGAAACTGCTCCTCTTTACACCGACAATGTAGTCAAAATTTGGCTGAATGAGGAAACAAAAAGAATTGCGGGCGAAATAGCTCAAAACTCTCCGGCGGCTAAAGAAATGATTAAGTTGCGTACTAAATATTTTGACGATGTGTTGTCAAATCAAATTTTAGCAGGCTGCAAGCAAGTCGTGATTTTAGGATCGGGTTTGGATACTCGCGCTGCGAGAATGAATGGAGAATCAGTGGCTTATTGGGAAATAGACGATCGCGCGACACTTGAATTAAAAGCCTCAACTCTCAAAGCTAACAAAGTTACAGCCAATGTCCGCTACATTCCCGGCGATTACGTGCAAGATGATTTAATCGCTTTGCTGAAACAGAACGATTTTGATTTTGAGCAAGCTACATACTTTTTATGGGAAGGTAACACTACCTTACTTGCCAAGAAAGATGTCATATTTGTATTAGAAAAAATTCGCGACAATGTTAAATCTTTCAAGTTGTCCTTTGATTATATGTCGGAAAAGGTGATTGCAAGAACCACGGGCTACCAAGATATCAATGATTACATCGATAAATACGAAAGTATGTATGCGCCGTGGATTACTGGATTTGAAAATATTGAAACTTTGACTGAAGAACTCCAACTCAAAATTATTGACAACTTCTCAACTGCGGAGTTGCACCAACAATACCGCCCTCACCGTTCCCTAGAATCTAATCTATTAAAATTCTACTTTGTTTGTACGTTAGAAAATGCAGTCTAAAATATCGAACATAACATAATTAAGTCAAGCGAATTCGTAAAGAATCAATCAGACGGTTTTTAGCCAACCAATCTTTTACCTCTGGCGTTAAAAGACTCAGGGTAGCACCCTCATTAGCAGCAACTCTCAGAAAACGAAGCACTGCTTCAGGAACCTCATCAGCATTTAAGCCATCCCAGCACTGCTTTAATTGCTCAATTAGCCGATCGACTTTCTCAAAATCCTCAATGCTTTGGGGAATTGAGTTAGACTCCCGAATTTGCAAATCTAAACTTCTAATCCGTTGAACAGTTGGCTTAAATGCCGAAACTTTATCCAATAAATTCAGGATTTCATGATTAGTGCTGGGCTTATTTTGATTTCGATAGCACTGCCAAGCTTGACTCAATTGGTCTTCTAGAGCTTTTTGCAATTGCTCTATCCTAGTAGTGAAATTCTTTTTGTTAAAATTTTTATTGTCTATGATCCACTCAGGATCTGCTTTAAATTCTGCCTCAACATCCGTAATAAATATCAGTAGGGTATCTGCTTTTTGAGCTAAAGCAAAATTAGCAAGTCCTCTTTGATGAAAAGCTCTCAAACATTGAACGAGAGGTAGAGTTCCAGCGACAGCTTGCTCGATTTGTTGTTGTCGAGATTGAAAGCCTTGAAGATTAGTTGCATACCTCTGAAGATTAATTCTTTTTTGAGATAACTCAATCAGTTGAGTGGATTTTTCGACAAGCATATTATCTATCCTTTAATTTCAGTAATTAGATTTCGCAGTCTAGCCAATCCATCTTGAATAGCTCTATGGCAAGATTCTACTGTCGCGCCACCTGACCTTTCTAGTAGTTCAATCTGGTTATTGACATCGCTTATAGAAGCATCAAGAAAATTGTTAGTGTTTCCGAGAAATTCCGAAGCTTCTGTCATTGCTTTTTGATGATTTTCGCTGAGATATTTAAGCAGCTTGCTCGGTTTGCTATCTGAATTATCTTTCTCAGCTTGCACGCGCTTCATTGTTTCTAAATAGCTAGAAAGCCCAACTCGTTTAAACTGTTCCAATACTAATTTTAGGTCATCGCCACTCTTTCTCCCTCGAAATACACCAGCTTCTTTTGAACTATCGATCGCCTTTTTGACTAAATCGATAACATTTTTTTTCTTGATGTCTTCTCCTAATTCAGATATGAGAGAATTGTAAACAGCAAGTTGCCGATCGCACTCTTCTTGAATCGCTGTTTCTAGCATTTCATCCGCAGCTTGACGCGCTTTATTGATTTCGGGAAACTTTTCTCGAACATCGACCGGAATTTCACATTGAAGTTGCCAAGATTTGCTAACCTGTTGCAATGGATCGAGGATTTGTACAACATCAATAATCTGAAATTGTTTAGAACTTCCTTTTGTGCAAGCCGTGCGGCTGGTAACAATTTCTAGTAAAGCCTCGCGCTGGTTTTTCAAGCTATTAAATAGCTTTTTCCAGTTAGCTGAACGATTTTCTAAATCTTTTGCTTCTAAGTCGAGAAACAAACTATTAATCAAATCTTCCATCGAATTTGCAGGATTTCCGGCCATTGTTGCTGCGATCGCCAGTAGCTCAACTGCCGCAGGTACAGGACTCCAGGGTTCCCCAGACTCGCGGGGATACAGGCGAATCTGGCCAACAACATACTGACTCCATCTTTCCAGTTGTTTGGCGTAGGTGCGGAAGTAGCGATCGCCCTCGGGGAACTTCCAATGCTTGTAATGATTGTACTGCAAAATGGCTTGAAAGGCGATCGCGCTTTCTCGAAACTCATCTGCATCATCAGGATTAAGGGGAAGAGATAATTTAACTCCAGAAATCGTCTCCCTTGTCACTTTTGGACTGAAAAAAGTAATATTTCTGCTTTTAAAGTATGTTGTCCCACTACTAGCAAAACTCCCCTTAAGCAGCATTTCTGTGTCCCATTCTATCCGCTCGCCGATCGCTGAGTAAATCAACGGTCGCAGTTCTCCACCGATATCTTGCGGGAGAATATCTTGGTTGTTCCAGCGATCGAGATTTTGGAGTTGTTTTGTCAGTTTTTCGGGAAATTTTTCAGTTTGAGATTGCGGCTCAACTTGATAATTATTAACCGAAGTTCTAGACTCTTTAGCCCGCGAAACAGATGGTGAAACTTTAGTCGAATGTACCTTCAGGCCCAGTGCAGGAAGATCGAATGCAGAGTGAATTTCCGGGTGCAAATCGCAAAGCTCGTTACTATCAGTCCACAAATCGAGGAGAATTTGGCGGCGATCGTAATTTTGTTGGTCTTTGGCTTTAATATCTGCCTGAACCATTGCACTCAGCCGCATCTTACCAAAATGTTCTCGCAGAGAAATAGCAGGAAAGTCTCCATGCTTAAGATCGGAAATAGAATTTTCTAGAGTCCACTTGAGAACATCTCTAATCAAAAATCGAGGTTTAAAAGTTTCGGGGTTTACCCTGGCAAGCATCTGCTCTAATGCTTCAGGCGTGAAGGGATACAAACCAAAACCGTCCGCTTCTCCAAAACCTGCATGACAAGCTAGTTTGTGTTCGCATTCACTGCAAGCACTACTTAAAGTTGCTTTATCTGAATCTTCATCATTGCGAGACTTAGCCCAATCTTGAATTATTTTATCCTCCAAACGCACCGCGTTGAGATATCGCGCCACAAATTGTTTGATATCTGAATAATTCACTAAAGATTGTTGTTTTCCAACTGTACCGACATCGAGATTAACGCTAAAAGTAATCCGTTGTTTTACAGTATCTAACCTCAAACCGTCAAAATAGCCCGTAGTACAAGCTAGCGCCGTTCGGATCGCGCACAAAGATTTGCTTCCCGCTTGTTGCGGCCTCGCTAAAACTGCTTCTAAAACTTCGCGATCGATTCCTTGAAATTTCGCAAAATCTTCAATTAGCAAAACTAATTCTACTCCTTCTTCGGCTAAAGTTTCGCGAACTTCTCGCATTAATCTTTGCAAGTCTTCCCGCCCGAGGCTCAAAACCTGAGCGATCGCTTCATCTAAATGTCGGTTCAACCAATCTACAGTTTCCTTTTGGATATCATCATCGCCGATTAACAAGCTATAAAATTCCCGCGATCGCTCCCCAGCTTTTTGCAAGTCTAAAACATTTAGAGGCAAGTCCTCAAGCGAAAATTGCCGCCGTTCTTCCACAATTTCTACCGTATCTCGATGTCCGAGAATGTGGATAACTAATTGATGAATAATACCTTCATCCTTTAGCCAGTGTTCTCGGAAAAATGGATCGTATAAAAAAGAGTCAATTACATCAACTAGGTAATCTTGTGCATCAGAAAGATTAGTGCGATCGCCCCGACCATTTGGGCCAACCGCAGCAGCAAGCTGATTCAGAGTTTGTTCCCGCGCTTGTGCTTCAGTCAAGGTGCTAGTCGCTCGATTTAAACGCTGCCGGTATTCATCGAAGGTGGCTCCTGCCATCCCTTCTAATATTAAACTGATAATATCTTTGAGATTCGTTCCTATTTTGGGAATCAGCAAAACTCGACGCTTTTGTGTCGATTCAATATTGGCGGCTAGCCACCGAATCAGGTGAGATTTTCCTGTGCCAGAACTTCCTAAAACTGGTACGAAAGCGAAATCTTGTTCTGCCAGAAAATCCTTCAGAAATTGTTCCTCACTGTAGCGAACTTGCGACGGTATTTCGATAAGTTCCTGGCGGTACATGGCGATCGGATGGTGAGTTGCCAGAAATATACTATCTGCCGTTTGGGTAGCTTCCACACCCATCACGCGGCGAACGCGATCGACATCCCAGCAAACAAATTTTGTAAAAGTCATAGTTCTATTCCCGTCCAAATAATATGAGAAAATCCTGCTTCTTTGTCACCAATTGGAAGGATGAATAAATCGGCATCCGACTCTTTTATAAGCTGGATGCAGCCATCATCCTGAAGGCGGAATAAAGCAAAAGCCGTGCTAGTTGATAAATGATTTGGCAAGCGAGAACCGATTTTATCCTCAACTTGTTCTCGAAATTTGCCAGTTTCAAACAGAGGACATTTTTCGGCTAAACGATCGACAAACTCTGCGATCGAAAGTTTAGCTTGCACTTCTCCTTGAAATAACTCTTTTAAATTGCGTTTGAGGTAAGCAGTTGGCTCGGCAACTATTCTTTTGTTTCCTCCTAAAGCATGACTCCAAGCAAACCCTAAATAACACATCCAATCCTCGACTTGACCGGACAAAGTATTACTGGATATTTTCAAATCTAAAGACTCAGCAACTCCCTGCTCTGCGACAAGCTGTTCTACTTTTTCCCATGTATCGGGAGCATCATAAATATCTTGGGCTAAATACCATGCTATTAACCTGCCTAAATCTGCTTCATCTTCATTATCAGAAGCGAAAAATAGCTGTACCAGCGTATCCGGCAACAACTTATCGCCAGTTTGAGGATGTCGAGCTTCTTCAGTAAGATTAAAATTTATAGCAATATCCTCGTTTTCTTCGATTAATAAACCGCACTTGATACTTTCTCGCAGTGCAGCATCAAACATCGGATGTTCCGCACCTTTGTTTCTCCCTTCTGATAATTTATCGGGAGAAAGCAACCCAGTGAGTTTTTCCCTGTTTTCTCGCTGTTTGGGTGCTTGAAGTAAATATCTAAATATGCCTCGCATTCGGCTAGGAGCAGCCAAAGCAGTTTTTAATACGCTCATAAATTCACCTCCGTACAAAAGTGGTTAAACATAAAATATTTACCTGGAAAAATATCAATTAGCTTGCGGTCATTGCGACTGGGATCTGCTGTATCTACCGGAAGCACGATAATCAGCGGCGCGTCAGAAGTTCTGTTTGGTGACAGATATTTCTCAGGAATAGCCTTTCCTGGTGGATGAAAGATCAGGGTAGGAATGCGCGGCATCAGAATGGGTTGGTATTTTTCAAACAAAAATATAAAAGCATCTGAAATTAGATTTGGTTCTTTAATTAATGTACTATAAAATTCGCGAGTAACAACTAAATTCTTAATTCCTTGCTCCGTCAACCATTGAAAAACTTGAGGGCTTTTGCGTTTCCAACTTTTCTCCTCCATAGATTCATAGAAAATCAGCATTAAGTTATCTCCTGCTAGCAATCGTTCTAGTTCTTTACCTACAAAAAGTTTAGGGTTTTGCCATACAGATATCGGCGCGGGCATAATTCCCGAAAATATTGATTCCCGGTTTTTTCGGCAAACAGGACATCCGCCGCAAGCACGAGAAACTATCACCTGCTTTCTCGGTTCTGGTATTGTACGATCGCCTATTGTGTAAGCTTCAGCTAAGATTTCCGAAATACAGCGTTCGGGTCGCAAAGCCTCGCGCATCAATTCCAAGTTTTTATAGCTCCTGTTTTGGCTTTGCTGGCGAATTGGTTCTACTTTCTGTTCCCAGGTTTGTTTTTTCAGATGCGATTCATCTAGAATCCGAATAAAGCGGGATTCTCGGTGCAGTTCCCAAGCTTTTTGATAAGCGTTTTTCGATTCAAAATTTTTGATAAGCGGCGGTCGATCGGCATCCATTTCGATTAAACTTGCCCGACTCATCAGCGTTAAAGTGCGGATGTTCCAAGCCTGATTCTGTTCGCTGTTCATGTCAATATCTGCTAGTTGTAAAGATGGAGGAATATTGACAAGAACGCGAAACCGACCATCGATCGAGGGTTCTTTTTTGAGAAACATACTTTCCCACCGCTGCAAACCCCGTTCGATCGTAATTGCAGATTTTTCGTTAAGATACTTGGCAATTTTTAGGTCTTCATCGGTATGCAGTGCGAGGGAAATTGCAGCCTTGCCGTCTCGACCTCCGCGACCGACTTCTTGATAGAATCGATCGATAGTTTCGGGGATGCAGGCATGAATTACGGCTCGAACATCTGACTGATCGACGCCCAATCCGAAAGCCGAAGTAGCAACTACTATATCAACTCGTCTCTCGCGCAAGTCTTGAATCAGTTGAGAGCGTTCTGTTGTGCTAGATTCTCCGGTCATCATCGCACACCGCTTGAATCCAGCACGCAACAAATCCTGTTGCCACCGCCTGACATCTTCGCGTTTGGTGGCGTAAACAATCAGAGGGCGAGGGAGATCACCAAGCAAACCAGTAAGAAGGTTCTGGGCGCAATTGCACGGCAGATATCACTTGAAACGGGCCGGGTTTTCCGAATAAAGTTTCCAGGGTATCTAAACAGGATTCGGTTAGGGTTGCAGTCAGCAATAAAGTTGTAAAAGATGTTAAACGCAATAAGTCTCTTCGCAAGCCTGGAAGTTCTTGGAATGCCGGGCGAAAATCATCGCCCCACTGCTCGACGATATGAGCTTCATCTATTACGAAATACCTCAATTTATTTAAGCTTGCTGCTTCGTAAAGAGCCGGTGCGAGGGAATTCATCAAGCTTTCGGGTGAGGTGAAAACGATGCGCTGAGTGCCGTTGCGAAGGCGATCGCGAATTTCCTGCCGTTTCTGTTGTCCTTCCTCAGACTCATCGCCATAATAGGCAGTTGGATGGTTGACAAAGGGTTTTAAAGCTCGTTCTTGGTCGATCGCGAGTGCTGTAGTCGGCACAACGATCGCACTGACACCATCAATGTGCGATCGCAAAAGCGCTGGCAACTGAGCGCAGAGACTTTTGCCCGAGCCCGTAGGCAGATTAATCGCAAGTGTAGCTCTCTCAGGAGCAGTCAAAACAGCACGAATTGCTTCGCGTTGCCCGACACTCCGATACTTCTTCCTATCCACCAATTCCAGGAACGGATCTCCCACTACTTCCTCGTAATTACGGCGATTTTTCTCTTTAAATACGGGTTTATCTGGAGCATATTGTTTGGAAAAATCCAGCCAATTTGGTTGCCAAGGACGAGCGCTAATTAAATAGTAATCCGAGCCTTCAACCAAAACATCGATGCCGCTTTGCTGCCAAATTTCTCGATGGGGGAAAGGATAAGTCGGAGGTACTTTGAGAGTTTGCGGCATTCCACCCTGTCGCTCATCTTCCCGCCGCAATACGTGACGCACTAAAGCAGCAATATCCCCTTTTTCCGGTGCGTCAGGAGTTCCCGCAGCAGCCAAAGCATCCAGCAAGCGCCTGTAACAAGCTTCGGAAAACTGACTTGTATTAGCAGGAATCTTACCTGTTTGGAGAATGTCTCTTAACTCTTGAAATGAATCAGCCATCACTCATCCTCCTCTTTCTGAATTTGAACTGGAACTCGCCCAGAAACGATAGTGAATCCTACAGAATCGAGCTTGATTTTGGGATGGCGAATTCCTTGTAAAATAACTTGACTTAAAGCAGTTTCTATGCTGAGTTCCTGCGCTAATAACGAGTGCGAAGTTGGTTGGCTTTGGGCTAAGCGATTGAGGCGCAGGCGCAGTTGAGCAAGTCTTTTTCCTAGTTTGCGATCGGCAATTTTGGCCTGTTGTTCGCAGAGTTCGATGAAAGAAGTGCGATCGCCCAACAGTGTTTCAGAAGTCCGACGCGCCCGGTGGCAAAATTCTGACCAATTACTAGGATCGACAAACTCATTCAGAATTGGCGATCGGCTTTTTGCCAAGTTGTAATCTCGACATGAATGACTGGTTTTACTCTTATACGGACGTTGCAGGATCTTCAAAAGTGCTTCATCTTCAACAATGCTCATCGGTTCGCACCTAGCATCAATAAAAATTGTCTCGATCGTTGGGGGAAACAGTGCATCAGCGCGTCGTTTGAGAGCCTTGTATTTGCGATCGTCTATCCCCAAATCTGTTAAAACTTTTTGGGATATTTCCAAATCAATCTCGACTAGATAATTAAAGCGAAAACCAAACCATTCCATCCCTTCTCCAGCATCCCAAGATTCATCGCACCGCCACATCGCAAAGGCTTGACCCCGGTCATCCCAATTGATATAAGATGCTAGTGCTTCCACAAATCCTTCGCCAATTCGGTACAGATTGACACCGGGATGCTGAGTTGATATTCTCCGGTTATAAGTACCGGGTTTTTCGGTACGATTAGCAAAGCGAGTTTGCAGGTCGCGGATGGGAATTAAAGTACGTTTACTAGGTTGATAGCGCGCTACTTTTTCTAAGTTTGGGTCGTCAATTTGTTTAAAGTGAAGTGCTTCACAGATCCAGCCTTCTGTTACTCGTTGAATTTGCTGATGGCGAGCGTCAAAATCATCTAAATTTTGAAAATATTCGGTAGCGTTTTCATCCTGGGCATCTATTTCATCTAAAGCGTTTTGTTCGCTGATTTTCAGTTGTTCGCGCTCTATTTCTTGTTGAATGGCAGTGATTTTGTCCAATAGTCCGCTAGCACCAGATTGAAACAAAGCAGCTTCTAGTTCTGGCAGTTTTTCATCTACATAAAACTGAAGACTGGCGATGGATTGACGGAAGATGCCGAAACCGTCTTTTAATAATTGATACCAAGCATCGTGAGGGCTATCCTCTAAGTCTGAGCCTGCGAATACTGTAAATTGAACATTTAAAGGGCGGCCGATGCGATCGATCCTGCCAATCCTTTGTTCTAAACGATTTGGCGATCGGGGAATATCGAAATTAATCATCCAATTGACAAATTGAAAGTTGCGGCCTTCTTCGCCGGAGGAATCGCAAACAAGCATGAAACAATTTCGGTCGTTTTTGAAGCGATCGAGGTTTTTTTCAACATCAGAACGAGACAGGCATAATTGATGGCTAGCTACAGATTCCCGACCAAAAGTATCTGATAAGCACCGGAAAATTTCAGCGCCTGTTTGGGCAAAACTGGTAAAAATAACAATTTTAGGTAGGGTGTCTCCCGATATCGGTCGGCGAATTCGCTGTTGCACCTGTTCGAGCAATTTATGCTGGTTGCTGCGATAAGATTGAAGCTTAAGAGTGTCTGAAAGATGAGACAGTATTACTATTTTTAGTAATTCGATGCGATCGCCCTCTTCTGAAGGTTGCTGAATAATCCTTAGTAAAGATTGCAAAATCTGTTCTTCCCCAGAAAATTTAGGGGTTTCTCTGAGAATGCGGAGATTATCGCCACCGAATTCGGGCATCAAATCAGAATGATAAATGCTGCTTAAACGGGTTTCCAGCACTTGCACTAAAATCCCCAACCAAGTGCCGCTGGCACTCAATAAAAGTAGAAATATTTGCTGATATTGTGGTTGGTTAGGAGCGACTGTGCGCCATTCATCAATTAGTTCGTGAATTTGGGCCGATCGCTCATCTAAGTCATATTCTAATTTTGGTGTCACATTGCGGTCAAAAATTACATCTTCTACCGCAGCGCGGCGGTTGCGGAGCATTCGGCGGTGCAGCCGATAGGTTTCGCTGATGTGGGTGCGGATCGATCGCACTATTGGATCGCGATCGCCCGTTCGTATTTCTGGAGAAAGCAAGCAATTTTGCAACTCCTCTACCATATCTAGCAAATATTTATCTTCAGCAAACAAATTTCGCAGTTGGTTGAGGTTAGTTTTAAGCACAAACGGATTTGCACCCTCTTTAAATGAAAGTAAAACTCGACCAATTTGTTGGCGGTTTTTCACCCTCGCCCGAAAACCTTCCACATCATCAATTTGGTAGGTGATCGGATCTAGGAGGTGCAGCATTACCAGGAAATCTTGCTCGCGATCGATCGCTGGAGTTGCGGATAATAAGAGTAGGCGATCGCTTTTGTGAGCGAGGTGTTTGCAAGTTTGGAAACGCCTGCGCTCTCTCGAATCTGAAGAAGTCGCCATTGCTGCAATATGATGTGCTTCATCTAAAATCAGGAAGCCCAAAGCGGCATTCGGGCTGACTCGATCGACATCCTCTACAGCAAGTACCTGGACGCGATCGGCAAATTCAGAGAGAAAGTCTTTCTAATTCTTGAAGCCACTGTTCCCGCAGGTATTGCGGTACAATTACCACTGCACGTCCCTGGGGTTCATCGAGGAGATACTGGCGCAGAATAGCACCTGCTTCGATTGTCTTTCCCAGTCCAACTTCATCAGCTAAAAGATAGCGTTGAATCGGGTCTTCGAGCACGCGGCGGACAACTTCAACTTGATGGGGATAAAGGTCAATATTGGCAGAAATCAGCCCTGTCATCCCGCGACTGACGGCGCCCTGTTGGATCAGACACCGGACAAAAGCTAAACGCCGATCGTGAAAGTAAGGCGTTTCCTGACCTTTCATCGCTAGAGTTTCGATGGGATCATCGATGGGTAGGTTGCAGCGAACGTAAATTTCCTGTTCGGCAACTAATGCTATCTTTTTATCGGGTAGATCGATGCGATACAGACTTTTATCTTCGTCCCAGTCAAAAATTCGACCAATTATCCATGTATCCTGGTTTTCTGGCTGGATGTAACATCGTGTCTGAGGCGGGAGTCGAACTCTAGAAAGCGAAGTTAAGGGTAAGATTTTTTCTAGGCGTTGCCCGATCGAGCAGAAGTATTCAACCGTTGCTGTAGAGTAGGATAGCTCGGTAACTTTTCCGATTCCTAAGTCGTTGTTTGGAGATTTTTCTGCGGAGAGGTTTTGCGATCGCACCAGCAAACCAAGCTTCATCATAATTCCGACCTCAACAATACCCCCTACTATAGTAGCCGATCGCCCGCGACCAAATATCAGTGTAATTTAATTTTCCACCCTTTTTGTCGTCGTTAAGCTGAAACCCAGTTATAAAGCTTAGCCTAAGACTTTATGTAACGCATTCCGAGGCCCTAATTTTTCCTTGTCGTAACGAGCATCCCACCACAGCCAAGCTGACGCACTTTAACAGATCAGATTTGGTATTATATAGAATCCGAACTCTCTTACCAATTTAATGTGAAGTTGCACATATCCCGATCCCCCTCGCATCCCCCGAATAGTCGGGGGACTTTGAGTAACTCTTGGCCCCCCCGACTATTCGGGGGGTTAGGGGGGATCAGATTCTATGCACCCTCATAAAAAATTGGTATCACAGCTTAACTAATATTAGGAAACACAACCAAAATGTCACTATTAGAAGCACAGCAACTGACAATGCGATTCGGCGGCTTGACTGCGGTAAATCAAGTCAGCTTAACCTTAGAAAAAGGATCGATCGCCAGTTTGATTGGCCCCAACGGTGCGGGTAAAACCACATTCTTTAATATGCTGACCGGCATCTACAAACCGAGTGCGGGCCAGTTGGTACTGGAAAATAAAAATATCACAGGTTTACCGCCCGATCGCCTGACAACTTTCGGGATTGCTAGAACTTTTCAAAATATCCGATTGTTCAACAACATGACTGTGTTGGATAATATTTTAGTAGGCAGACATTGCCGTTTAAAAGCTGGTTTGTTGGGTGCAATCCTCCGCCCTCCGACTGTGAATTCGGAGGAACGGGAAGCTAAAATAAAAGCGCTGACTAT
This sequence comes from Microcoleus sp. PH2017_05_CCC_O_A, assembly GCF_020738785.1. Lineage (NCBI taxonomy): Bacteria > Bacillati > Cyanobacteriota > Cyanophyceae > Oscillatoriales > Microcoleaceae > Microcoleus > Microcoleus sp. PH2017_05_CCC_O_A. The sequence continues at coordinate 22,066 of NZ_JAEQCB010000051.1, forward strand.
GCTAGATTTTGTCGGTTTAGGCGTGAAGAAAGCGCCGGAGTTGGCAAAAAACCTTTCCTACGGCGACCAGCGCAGATTGGAAATTGCGAGGGCTTTGGCATCTGACCCAAAAGTTTTGCTGTTGGACGAACCGACTGCGGGGATGAACCCGAATGAAACGGCCGATCTAACTCGGTTTATTTACCGGATTCGGGATGAGTTGGATTTGAGTATTTTGCTGATCGAACACGATATGAAAGTGGTGATGGGAATTAGCGATCGCGTGAGTGTAATGGAGTACGGTACTAAAATTGCTGAGGGAACTCCCGATGAAGTTCGCGCAGATCCTCGCGTGATTGAGGCTTATTTGGGAAAAGAAGAAGATGCCAACGGGTAATGGTAAATATGTCCGTGTTTTGATTAAAATCTATATAAAGATAGCCGACAAAGAGTAATTATGCTAGAAATTCAAGATATTCATACCTATTACGGAAATATTCACGCCCTCAAAGGAGTCTCATTAACGGTTAAGGAGGGAGAAGTTGTGACTTTAATTGGTAGCAACGGGGCGGGGAAAACTACCACTCTCCGCACGATTCAAGGATTGCTGCGCCCGCGCAGCGGCACTGTATTATTTGAGGGTAAGCCTTTGGAATCGCTGTCTACAGAGGCGATCGTCCGTTTGGGCATTTCTCAAAGCCCGGAAGGAAGGTTGATTTTTCCGCGGATGACGGTGCAAGAAAACCTGGAAATGGGTGCTTATCTACGCAACGATACTCTGGGTATCAAGTCGGATATGGAAAAAGCTTTAAATTTATTTCCCCGTTTGCGAGAAAGAATTAGTCAAAAAGGGGGCACTCTCAGCGGCGGGGAACAGCAAATGCTGGCGATCGCCCGCGCTTTGATGTCCCGCCCCCGTTTGCTATTGTTGGACGAACCGAGTATGGGTTTGGCGCCGATGTTAGTCAGTCAAATTTTTGCGATCGTCCGCGATATTAATGCTGAAGGTACAACTATTTTACTCGTGGAACAAAACGCTCGCATGGCTTTAAGTGTAGCCCACCGCGGCTATGTGATCCAAACTGGTGAGGTTGTAGTGGCTGGTAGTGCTAGCGATTTGCAGTCAAATGAAACTGTTCGCAAAGCCTATTTAGGTGAAAGTTAAATATGGGAATTGGGCATTGGGAATTGGGAATTGGGCATTGGTGATTGGTTATTGGTTAGGTGCATCTCAATTTTGTAAGGGCGAAGCATTCCGGCAGACAATTTATTAGCGATCGCCAGAGATTTACTGCCGGAATGCTTCGCCCCTACGAATATATTTGCAAAAAAGAGATGCACCCTATTGGTTATTGAAACTGGGAGCATCTCAGTTTTGCAAGAAGCATTTTTTATGGTAGTGCGAGCGTCCCCGCTCGCGTGCTTGTACAAGCACGCGAGCGGGGACGCTCGCACTGTAAATGCAAAACTGAGATGCTCCCTTGAAACTGACAACTAACAACTAACAACCAACAAATAACAACTAACAAATAACAACCAACAAATAACAAATTACCCCATTTGCGATCGCAAATTCCCCGTTTTCAATTCCGTCTCAAAAGCCGATCGCACCTTTTCCCACTCAGCTTCGGCTTCCAATAGGCGATCGCGCGCCGCCCTCGCATCAAAAACCTGTTCCCCTCCAGACTCAACCGCCACGCGGCCCATCAACTCCAACTCCTTGCATACTTCCGAAAAAGACACCGCTCCTAAATTGGCGCTGCTCGACTTCAGCGTGTGAGAAGCTAGCTTCAAACTGTCAGCGTCACCTAGAAAAATAGCTTCCTTAATTGTTTCTAAATGCTGCTGTGCGTCTAACAAATATATCTTAATCAACTCCCCCAAAAAATCCGGATCGTCCTCATCGTCTAGCTCGCGGAGATTGTGCAAAACCTCAAAATTAATCGGCGAATTTGCTGGCGGTTGAACGCTCGAATGTCTAGTAACATGACTGCCATTTTGATCGGAAATATCTGGATTTTTTGGTTCAGTAACGGCATTCAATTCATCCCGACGCAGAGGTTGGCACTTGCTGAGGGCGAGGGCCAACTCTTCCCGGCGCACGGGCTTAGTAATATAATCGTCCATACCCGCTTCCAGACACTTTTCGCGATCGCCCTGCATGGCATTAGCCGTCATCGCAATAATTCTCGGCTTCTTGTTAGCTGGCCATTCCGCACATATGCGGCGCGTCGTTTCCAAACCGTCCATCTCCGGCATCTGCACGTCCATCAGCACAACATCGTAAGATTGCCGCTTGCACGCCTCCAAAACCTCCAAGCCATTAGCCGCAATATCCGCCCGATATCCTATCCTGTCGAGCAAATGCGTAGCGACTTTTTGATTCACCACATTGTCCTCTGCCAGCAAAATCCGAATCTGATTAGCATTACTTGGATCGTGTGGGGCTGAATTGCTCGGAACCTGCCTCAAAACCGCAGGCGTCCGCTGCGCGCGGTGCTGTTCTTGAGAATTTTCAAAATACTTCAATCCCGAAGTCAAAGTCGCCACATTTGAAAGTTCTCCCTTGCTGCTTCTACCAGCAACATACCCAAAAACTTGCAGCAATACATTATAAAACTGGGACTGTTTTAGAGGCTTAGTTAAAAACGCCGAAAAATGTACTTCTGTAGTTTCAAGTTTTTTCCAAACTTCCGCCTTGCTCAAATAAGTAAACAGCACCAAAGGTAGCGTAACTTTGCGAGGGCTTTTAACTTTGATGACATTCGGATTTAGCGCGTCGCCATTAGATAAATTGCTCAGCTCAAATTTCCGAATCTCCACAGCCAAAGCCACACCGTCCATATCTGGTAGATTCATCGCCAAAATAGCCAAATCGATCGCCGAGTTTCCTTTGATGATTTCCAAAGCCTCAGCGCCTGAAGTTACAGCCACGGGTATCATGCCCCAAGCCTCAGCTTGCCGGATCAAAACTTGGCGGTTAATGGCATGATTCTCGGCAATTAACAAACGCTTCCCAACAGTAAATTCCGGTTTTTTTTCTTCAGCCGCGTTTTGATTAGCTTCAGCAATCACCGTGAAATAAAAAATCGAACCGGAACCCGATATCGACGGTGCAGAAAATCCCGCAGGTGGGATTCCTGCCGTACTTTGTCCGATCGCAGAAACAGCAGGTTGAGACTTGGAACTGCCCGGAGCTACCTGACTGACAACCCACATTTTACCGCCCATCATATCGCTCAAACGTTGGCTGATAGCCAATCCCAGCCCAGTCCCGCCGTAATGTCGCGTTGTCGAAGCGTCTACCTGCGAAAAAGCTTTAAACAGGCGATCGATCCGGTCTGGCGGAATGCCAATGCCCGTATCTTGGACACCAAATTGAATCTCGTACAGTCTCCTACCTGCCAACTTTCCCTGGTTAATTGCTAGCGGTTGCGGCTCTAGAATATTGCTAATTTCCGGCGAACTCTTAGCAGGTAATTGTTCAACTTTCCGAGCCGTACAGCAGACAACAATTTCTCCAGACTCGGTAAATTTAACTGCATTGCCCAGCAGATTTACTAAGATTTGGCGCAGCCTTGTGACATCTCCTAAAATGTTTTTCGGAACAGAATCATCAATAAAATAAGCCAACTCTAAACCTTTTTCCGACGCTCTAGGAGCTAGCAATTCCAGAGATTCTTCTATACAGTTTTGCAGATCGAAGGGGCTGCGTTCCAAATCCATTTTACCCGATTCAATCTTGGAAAAGTCGAGGATATCGTTAATAATAGTTAGCAAAGCATCGCCACTGGTGCGAATTGTCTCAACAAAATCCCGCTGTTCTGGAGTTAGTTGCATATCCAGCAGCAAACCCGTCATCCCGATTACCGCATTCATCGGAGTGCGGATTTCGTGACTCATAGTTGCTAAAAATTCGCTCTTAGCTCTGTTAGCTACTTCGGCCGCTTCTCGCGCTTGCTCCAAAGCTTCATTTTGCTCTGCTAACTGTCGCTGGCGCTGAACTTCCGTTTCTAAGAGTAGTGCTTGAGCTAAGGTAATTCCGACTTGAGCGGCAACATCTTCTAAGAGTTCAATTTCGTCGGGAGTCCACTGGCGAGTTGCATCGCACTGGTGCAAAGTAATAATGCCATTCGGTTCTCCTTGATAGGAAGTGCGAACCGCCAACATAGATTTTAATCCGATGCGGCGGCACATTGGTACGGAAGATTCGAGCAAAGGATCGGCAAACACGTCGGGAGATGCCAGGGCGATATCTTCTGCGAGTAGTTTTTCGGTGTAGGGGTTGTAAGTGACAGAAAGTTCTAAATCTAAAGCCGATTCGTGACCTGGTTCTAGGTATTCTGCGACGCAAGGAAGGTGCGGATAAGGTTGGGAAAGATAGGTGTGAATTGTGCAGCGATTGACGCCGAATACGCGGCCGATTTGGGTGGCGGTAGTCTGAAAAATTTCTTGAGTGTCTAAGGTCGATCGCACTTTTTGAGTAATTTGTTTGAGCAGCAAGACGCGCTGGTACTGTCGCTGCAAAGTTCGCTCTCGCTCTTCCCTGGCAATTTCCGCCCCGATGTAATTGCCCATCAGCTTTAAAATTTCAAAATTCAGCGGTTTTAAAGGAGATTTAGGGGTGCGGGAAGTAAAGCTCAAGGTGCCAAAAACTCGCCCTTGAACTATTACCCTGGTGCCGACAAAAGCCTCCAACCTCCGCACGGCGTAAGCGGGATGCTGCTTCCACTGAGTAGTGCCGGCTGATTCGATCGAAATAGGTTCGATCGATCGCAAAACCTCTCGCTCGAAGGTTCTGCTTAAAGAAAAACCGTCTCCTTTAGCAAATCCGAAGGGAAAATCTTGCGGTACATAAGCCGCGAGCACTTCGTAGCGATCGCCCAAAACCCTGCCCAACAGCCCGATATCCATCCCAAACTGACTGCAACCCATTGCCAGCAACCGGGTCGTTCGCTCGTCAAAAGAGCCGGACGAGCCTACCATTACCTCGTAGAGCGATCGAATTGCCCGCTCGCTTTCCCGCAGTTCCTCAACTCCTTCAACGCGGTTGCAGACATCGTGCAAAGTCCCTAAAATTCCCAGTATTTCACCTTGGGAATTCAGCCGGACTTGGGCAAATATTTCAACTGAAACAAAGCCTGAATCAATCTGAATTCCCAATTCGTTTTTGCCAGATTCCAACTTGTATTTAAATCGCAGTTCTCGCCGATAAAATGGTGAATTACCAGACAGCAAAGACTCCAATAAATTTTCACAATGCGAGCGCTCATCTGGATGCACCCAATCTAAAAAATTAGTTGTCAAACTTTCAGCCACCGAAAAACCCGTTATTTCAGTCCAAGCACGGTTGAGAAATGTCCAAATCCCCGCCGCATCCATCTGGAAAATTACTGTTGCTTTCAAAGCATCAAATACTTGGAATTCCTCGACGCCATCGGAGTTTTTGAGTTCTAACTGCTGGTTTGGAGTAATATCTGTATGAGTTCCGACTACCCGCAGCGGTTTGCCCGTAGCGCTACGCAAAACTTGACCTCGGTTCAGCACCCAGACAGTGCTGCCGTCTTTGCAGTACATTCGATATTCGGCTGCAAAATCCGCTGTTTTTTGTGCGAAGTGATCTTCTAAAGCTGCCTTTACTCCGTCAATGTCGTCTCGGTGGATGCGACTCCACCATTCCGATCGCCGATTCGAGATTTCCCCTTCTTTGTAGCCGAGCATTTCTTGCCATCGCGCCGAATAAAAAAACTCATCTGTTTCGAGATTCCAATCCCAAATCCCCTGATTGTTGACGGTAGCGGGGAGATTTGGGGGCTGCGCGACGCTACTGTTTTGAGCAATTTCTGCATCTGGGTAGGGATTGGCTGCCGGAATTTGTATTTGGGCCAAGAGTTTTTTGTACTGCGCGTTGCTAGATTCTAGCTGGCGCTGCAAAGCGAGCAAGCCTGAATGCAGAGATTTTGAGTCCAGTGCTTGTAACAGGATAGTTTGAGGATTGACAATCCCGATCGGGTGATTGCTGTCGTTGATGACTAATAGAGGTAACTGGCAGTAGTGTTTTCGCAGCAGGGCGATGGCTGCTTCGAGGGTAGAGTGCGATCGTACCAGGGCTGGCGAACTGCTGCAAATCGCTCCTGCTTTAATTCTGCTAGAGTCTCTCCCCGTGGCTTGCAACTGCACGATGTCCCGCGAACTTACCACCCCAACCAGTTTGTGGAGGTTGGGATTTGTAAATTTGGCATTTTGAGCTGCACCATTCGAGTTTGGTTCCGGGGTTTCAGTGATTAATACATAGCTAACATTGTGTCGGAACATCAGTTGCGCCAAATAGCGAACTGAAGCAGTAGCCGGAGCGTGAATAATTCGCGACGCTGCGATTTGAGGGATTTGATCGAGTTTAATTAAATTTGCGGGGATCTCTAATTTCGGATGTAAAATTGGCAGTGGCGGAGGAAATGGCAAGGGCGAAGCAGGTGGCGAAGGGCTGCTAATGGGTTGTGGCGATTCCCCAATTTCCTGCAACAGTTGTACCAAGCTTTGAGAGCTAATTAAACCGACAAGTTCTTCAGCGTCGTTGACGACTGGTAAATGCCCGATCAGATGTTTGTCCAGCAGATTGGCTAAGGCAAAAAAGTCGGGAATTTCCGATTCTCGGGCTACAGTTACGGTTCTGATCATGATTTGCTCGATCGCAAATCCCCTCAAAGCAGCGCCGATCGAATTTAGCTGTACGACATCTCGCGCTGTAAAAATCCCCAGCACCATCTGGCCACCGGTATCGTCGGCTTTTGAGCCGTTGAGGCCGTTGAGACTGAGCCTGTTAGCACCTGCGTGTAGCGCACGCGGTAGGCCTTTGTAGAAACCTAACTGTTCCCGCGACTGCGGGGAAGTCCCGTTGGTGGGATTTCCCAGTTGAAAATTTCCGCGCGGTTCTACCACAAGGACGTAACTGGCTCCTGTGCTGCTCATCAGCTCGATCGCCTCTTCTACGGGCGTCCCAGGGGTGACGGTGAGGGGATGGCGGTTAATGACCTGACTGAGAGAGGGAATAAACATCAGCGGGCATAAGAGTGATATTTGTTGGAAAAACCCGATCGTCGCAAGCAGCAGGTTGATTGAGAGGCTTTGCGCGCGAGGTTACCTGTGCGCGATCAAAGTTTCTGTAAGATTAAAATCACCCCTACTATCAGCATCTTGGCATTAAAAATTAATTCCGTGCCAAATCCTGACAATTGACGGGCGCTGAAAGTCAGAACCAATGCTATCTAGCAGAGGGCGGACATGAAGACTGGCCGGCAATTCCTCGCCTAACCTAACTACTGCGGGTTTACGAGCAAGAATTTCTGCGATGTCTAGACTTCGGCTACCTTCTCGCGCTCAAGGGAATTCTCGATCGGATTCTGTTGGAGGCAAGATACTTACACGCTACCAATTTACCAGCGACAGGAGGGGAATCACAACACGATTTAGATATTTCAACTGTCTAATTAAGGGTTCGAGGGTTCGAGGGCACAAAATAAATAATTGCGATCGTAACTAATTCTATCTTATCCCAATTCTGAACTCCGAGAATTTGACATTCAATTCGGGCGATCCTCTTCGAGGGCTGCGCTAACGAACTTGATGAGAATAGCACTGTTCCCCGGCACCAAAAAAGTCGCCTTACCACCCTTCAGGGTCAAGCTGCTAACAACCTCATCCATTGACTTCAAACTAAACTCCCGCACCGTCCCATTACCAGCTTCGATTAAAGCTGAAATATCGGCACGAACAGTATAAGATTTTGCTCGATCGTTGACAGCCAGCAAGTAAACATTCTTACTAGAATCGAGAGTTGCAACTGCCATTAAATCGGAACTATTAGCGATCGGAAAAAAGCTAGCCCTACCCCCTTGCAAAGCCCGAATTCCCATCCGCAAAGCATAGTAGCTCGCGCGCCGTTTTCCCCCGTCCCCCAGCAAACCTTCCGCCAGTGCCGGCTTTCCCCAGTCGTACAAACAGAATATGTGACTCCCGTAAATATAATTATCCCCCGGTTGGGAACCTCGGATCAAATTTTTAATCAAACTTAAAGCTAAAGGGAAATCGTTATAGCTAATTTGATAACTTCCCCATTCTCCCACCCAAACCTCCGAGTTAGCACGGACTGTCCCCTTCATCCAGCCGCGCACTTTGCGGGTGTAGTTAGAAATATCTGCATCGTAATTGTGGAAGTTGACAGTATCGAAATAATTAGGAATTTCTCGCAAAGCCTCAGCAGGCCAAATGCTGCCACCTACGCTTGTCGGGCTGTGGATGCGGTAAGCGCGCCCAGGCAAATAACTTTTGTAAACAAAGTCGATCGCATCTTTGGTCACTTTCACCAACTCAAAATAGTCAGCCATAGTTCCACCCCAACCCTGTATGCGGTAGTCCGGTTCGTTGTGAATTTCCCAATCATCAACGCGGTAATCGTTGCGTACATTCAACCAATAAACCGTAGCAAACACGTGTTCCCACCACTCGTTCCAATCTTCTTTAGTTCGGGGCGGATTTAATTGCAGCGCCCAAGACGGATTCCAGCTACTGTCCACATTACGAATACTCACAACCGGGCGAATCTTAGCCTGTTTGAGAGCATTAAAAATAGTCCTAGCATTGCCTTCCCAAACTTTACCACGTTCTCCCGACCACGAATAATCGCTACCCCGGGGCGGATCGGTCATAATTTTATCCCAATGCGCCCAATTAATAATATTTGGATTTGCCTTAATTTGGGAGATTTCCGGCCAGCCGTATTTACCGTCATCGTCTTCCGGTTCCCATCGAGACATCCCGCCGTAAATGCGGTATGTATTAATTCCCAAATCTTGCAAATCTTTGAGATCAAAGTTAATGTTGCCCTCGACTGCACCGATGTAGCGAGTGCTGACACCCGCAGCAGTACCGGAGAATTTAATTGTTGCGATGTTTTGAGCAAAAGTTGTCGTTGGGCCAAACAACTCTAGGCCGATGGCAATTAAAAAGGCGAGGGTGAAATTCCGAATTAGAGTTTTTGATAACACTGGGTTAATAACTAATGGCTAACCGCCTAAGACCTACTGACTAATTAACTTTAACCTACGCTGAAGTTCCCCCGCCGCCGTGGCGATTACGATCGCCAAAATCGGGTGCAGTGGCTCGCTGTGGCGAACTTCTGCATAAGTGAGCGCATGGATCAAAGTAAAATAGCCGCAGACTGCCAGCAGTGGCAAAAACTCCCGCCAGCGATGCCGCAAAACTATCATGCCCAAAGCCGCAAATACAGGCAAAATTCGCGACGCTAAAATGCCGACAATCCGTTGCGGCGAAAAGAATTTCCGCATTGCCTGCACATTAAACATAGCGTGATGAGGCCAGTCACTTATAGGGTTTCCCAACCACAAATAAACTGCCTTTTGCAAACAATACCAGAGATAGACAGCCGGCTCGCAGAGTATTGAAGCGATCGCCCGTTTGGTAAAATAGCGATCGCCCTCAATGGTAAAAACATCGTGTCCGCCATTCCGAGCCGGATTGAGTTCTTCCTGCCAAATTTTAGTGATATGGCGTTTTGGCAGTTGTTCGTAGGCAAAATGATAAAACTCTGGACTTCCTTGCCACAGCAGCCCCGTAGAAACACTGTAAATCAAAAAAGTCTTGTGAGTTCGATAATTGTGGTAAGTCCAAGGTGTGGTAATGATGATAATTGCGCCCAAATAAGCAAGAAACAAAGCAATCTTGCGCTTAAAAGACCATTGGCGCGGCATCAATAGTGGGACAATTACCGGAAACAACATCGCTGTCGGCCGACAAAGATTCGTAATTGCCAACAACCCACCTGCTAATGAAAAATTTTGCCACTCCGGCTGTTCCAATGCTCGCAGCAAGCCCAGTATTGTTAAAATCATTAAAGGCGCGTATAAAATCTCTGTTTGCAGCAGCCTGACATGAAGAATCAGGGAGGGATGTAGCGCAATTAATCCAGCGGCGACTAAGGAACTTTGAGGGCCAGTAAAACGCCGTGCCAGGATAAAAGTTAGGGGTATGATTGTCGCCCCCAAAAAAGCTTGTACGTAGACTACAGATGCGGGAGAACGACCGAAAATTACATAACATCCAGCTACAAAAAAGGGATACACTGGTGTCCTGCCCGGCCAATCAAAAAATTTACCCTCTAGCAAAGAGTGTCCCAAATACTCGTAACCTGGTTCATCGCCTGTGAGACGGGCGGGGGTATCGGGGAGAGTTTGGTTGGTGCGCCACGCCAAATAGAGCCGGAATGCTAGTCCCAGCAGCGTCAGAAAAATCAGCGCCAAGACAATTATGCGGTCATTTCTTTGCTGCTGCGTTGCCAAGATATCTCGTGTCATCAAAGCTGACTGCGAAAATTTGATTGGTTTCCTCTCAATTTTTTAGGTTGGGAATGTCAAAAATTATATCGTTTTAGATACATTTTTTTCGAGAATTGATATTTTTCACGCCATGTCCGATTATTCCAGCGGACGATCGCATTTTGAGAATCTTGGGTGCAAGTAGATCTTTGGGCCAATCCATGCTGCAAGCTTTCCGTGTCGCAAAAGCTAACGCGCTCCGGGCGATTGTTCCCCACTCCTATCAGACGCCACAGAGTTGAGTAGAGAGTTGACAGCGGCTCTTGAGAGTCAATCGATTTTAGATTTTAGATTTTAGATTTTAGAGGCGACCCCACGGATAAATTCGGGGGAAGAGAGGATTTTCGATTTTCGATTTGGGATTGATGCTTGTCAAGAGTTGACACAAAGTTATTGATAATATTTCCCTATAATTGATATTCAAATGCGATCGCCCGCAACACCAATTAAATGAACTTACTCGCCAAAAAATCTCTGATGTACCGATTGACTAACTGCGGCTGTTCCTGATGCACCCAGTGGCTGCAATTGGGAACGTAATGAATCTGAAAATCCCGCACGTAATCTGCGGTTCCGTAGGTTAACTCTTTGCCGAGGGCCCGATCATTTTCGCCCCAAATCATCAACGTCGGAACTTCGAGGATCTCTCTATGCGGGCGATCGACAAATCCGCGAGCAATATTGCGGTAATAATTGATAGTAGCAGTCAGAGCCCCCGGTTTAGCTGCCGCATCTTTGTAAGCTTGGATATCGGAGGGGGTAAAGCTGCTTTTGTCAACTGCCATGCCTTGCAAAGCGCGATCGATCGCCCGATAGTCGCCCAACTTAATTAAAAATTCCGGCAAAAATGGCAACTGAAACAAAAAGATGTACCAACTTTTCAGCAATTGTTGGCGAGTTCGCAACCCTTCAGCAAACTTTGCCGGATGCGGTATATTCATCACAATTAATTTATCCACCATCTCAGGATAAGCATAAGCAAAACTCCAGGCGATCGCGCCTCCCCAGTCGTGGGCAACTAAGACGCAGCTTTTGTATCCAAAGCCTTGAATAATTCCCTTGATATCTTGTACAAATTCTGCCATCATATAAGCAGATTTATCCTTAGGTTTGTCGCTGTCATTGTAACCCCTGAGATCCACAGCAACAACTTTACGATCTGATGCAAATTCCGGGATTTGATGGCGCCAAGAATACCAAAACTCAGGAAATCCGTGCAGCATCAGCATCAGCGGCCCAGAACCTTGAGTGACACAGTGCAGTTTGATGCCGTTTGTAGCGATAAATTCGTGTTTCCAAGCAGCTTCTAGCACAGACATAAATTTTCACTCTAGATGTAAACTTATACTAGCAGTTGCTATCTTCAATAGAGGTAAACTGAAGACAGAGCTCAGCCAAAACTAGGAAGTTAAGGAGTCATTACCATGTCTGGCGATCGCCTGCAAACAATTGTCAACCGCTTGACAGAACGTCTCAAGCGCGACGTATTAATTGAAAAATCCCTATACGACATTCGAGAAGTGGTGCAGAGCGATCGCGCGGTACTGTATTATTTTTACAGGCAGTGGCAAGGTCGAGTGACTTGTGAGATGCTAAGTGCGATCGAACTGTCAATCTTGGGTTCTACTGGCCCAGACGAGTGTTTTAACGACGAATACGCTGCTTTGTACGAAGCGGGCCGAGTCAGAGCAATTACAGATATTGAAACAGAGCCAATCCACCAATGTCACCGACTGTTTCTGCGTAGCCTGAAGGTTCGCGCCAATTTAGTCGTGCCAATTTTAACCAAAAAAGGACTGTGGGGGCTGTTAATTGCTCATCAGTGCAGCGGGCCGCGCACTTGGTTGCGATCGGACATTGAATTCATGCAAAAACAAGCAGAAAATATGACAATGTCTCCCACGATTCAAGATAGTTAACTAATTAAAATTGACATGAGATGCTGTAGATGCTAGCGTAGAATTATAAATTTATCGGTTATATTTACCATGTCACTTTTGAACGTTCAAGCTTTAAACAAAGCATTGCCTACCGTTATCTTAGGCTTATTCCTTAGCAGTTATACCACCAACATTGACCGCGGCCAAGTGCCTAACATTGACTCGAAATTAAGCAACAATCAATTAACTACACCTATACTCATAACCTCAACAGAGATTCTAGCTGATAACACCAGCGATCAAGCAGCAATCAAATTATTAATCGATCGGCAGTTCAAAGCTTTGAATGAAAGAAATCCTGAATCCTATATGGCGACAGTAGATCCAAACTCTCCTGGTTTTCAACCAACAATAATTACAATTGCAGAAGTCTTCAAAAGAAATTTAAAGTACGAACCAACAAAAATTGAAATTGTGGGAATTTCAGGAAACGAAGCCAAAGTAAGAATCGAACAAACAACCACAAAGATTGACGGGTCATCTTCAACTTTCAGAGATAATAAGATGATAATATTACATACGTTACGCAAATCAAATGGAGAATGGAAATTTTTTAGTTCGGTACCGGAAAATATTCAGTATTTGAATTAGGCTAACTTATACCATGAGAGCAAAAGTCGCCCTAGGGCGCCGGTACAGTAGAATATTTTGACAAAAATAACGAAATATGTATTATGTAGGGCGAAGGATGAGGGTGACAGTAGATCGCGATCGCCAACCATTTTTTTGTCCTCATGCGAGAGCCCTGCCAAGGTCTACGAGAGCCCTGCCAAGGTCTACATCAACATACATACTATGTCGCTTGTGTCAACCTTTAATACTGAACCGACGCCCTAGACAATAGACCTTTTGCAAAAGCCCTTTTAATCAAATTGTGGGACGCTGCTGGGAGAAACGTCCCACAATAAAAAAGATTTTTGTGGGACGTTGCTCCCAGCAACTTCCTAACTATTTTTGCAAGAAGTCTATTCCCCCTCTGACAATTAATCCACCCTGGGTTAACTGGGTTTAAAGGGGGTTGCTCTCAGTTTATTGTGCTGTTGTCGGAATGGTTTTTTGTAGGATGAGTTGAAAGGTTTTTTCAATGCTTTGTACTGTCATAACTCAGAAACGAAACGAGATAACTGTTTGCTTAATCTGCTGCAAACTACCTCGTAATGTATCAGAATTTCTCGCCAGTACGGTACACCACAATTGTTAGACTACAACAGCATATTAGATAGAGCTTGGATCGACTCCCATGAATCCGACTTTTATGCCAGCAGATTTCATTGCTTTCATTGCTTTATCGTGTACCAGTAGACTCAGAATTGGCACAAGTGAACCAACAATAAGCCAAATTATCCATGCAGAAAGCTTGAGGGATCTTACCAGCTTGTATAGCGCAAATATCCGAAATCCTGTTGCTGCAAAATGTGCGAGTAAACGTATAGGTTGTAGATTTATAGCTTGATTTTGTAAAGAAACATGAAATAGGTTAATAACTATCAAGGCGAGGATAGACCATAAAAACAATCTGTGATCCTCGGCAATTTTCTGAAGTTCTAGACGCGAAAAAGTTGTAGTCATTTACGACTCCTTAAAGATGATTTAATGGTGGATATTTCAATTTATTGATTGATGAACTATATCGAAAATTGCGATTGCCAGATCAAATATAGGTTCTTCCTTTGTGATTTGAGCGATCGCTCTCTGCTTTATAGTATTCCTTTTAATATTATTTTATTGTAAGGCTCTAAAATATAAAGATTTATGACCTACATTCCGCACTTCTTAACATAGCCAGAAGTGTATCCGCTCAATAATCCGGGGTAAATCGCTCAACGATGCACCTCAAATGACGCAAAATCGTTCCTGAGTGGGTAGCAGTAGGGTGCGTCAGCCACTTCTGCCTCTCCACCTGAAAATTAGGCTAATCGCTGACGCACCCTACAATATCTATCCTGACCGAGTATTAGCTAACAGCTACAGCACTCCCTAAAGGATGCTGCTCTAAAACAGCTTTCAAATATTTCCCAGTATAAGAACGAGGATTTGCCGCCACATCCTCCGGCGTCCCCGCCACAATAATTTCCCCTCCCTTATCTCCCCCTTCTGGCCCCAAATCGATCGCCCAATCGCAGCACCGAATCACGTCCAAATTGTGTTCGATGACCAAAATTGAATTACCCTTATCCACCAATCTTTGCAGCACATTGAGTAAGTGGTGAACGTCATAAAACGACAAGCCAGTCGTGGGTTCATCAATCAAATAAAGCGTCTTCCCAGTAGCGCGACGCGACAGTTCCGTAGCCAACTTCACCCGCTGCGCTTCCCCGCCAGAAAGCGTCGGCGCAGGCTGTCCCAACTGAATGTAACCCAAGCCAACATCCACTAACGTTTCCAGTCTGGCGCCCGCCCTCGGAATATTTTTAAACATTTCCGAAGCTTCCTCCACAGTCATGTTCAAAACATCAGAAATTGACTTGCCTTTATACTTCACTTGCAGCGTTTCCCGGTTGTACCGCGCACCTTTACAAACCTCGCACTGTACGTAAACATCCGGCAGAAAATTCATCGAAATCACGTTCACGCCTTGGCCGCCACAAGCTTCGCACCTTCCCCCTTTCACGTTAAAAGAAAACTGCCCGGCTTTGTAACCTCTTGCCTTCGCTTCAATGCTTTCGGAAAACAAATCCCGAATCACATCAAAGACTCCCGTGTAGGTAGCGGGATTGGAACGCGGAGTGCGGCCGATGGGAGATTGATCGATGACAATGACCTTATCAACCACATCATCTAGAGAGCGTTCGCCCTTGGTTTTTAGGGCGTCCATATCGGGTGGTAAAGGAACTTTTTTGGTCAGATAGTGTTGCAGTGACGGATAGAGCAATTCATTGATTAAAGTTGATTTTCCAGAACCGGAAACACCTGTCACGCAGACAAGTTTTCCCAGGGGAATTTCCACATCGACGTTTTTTAAATTGTTGCGACTCGCATTTTTGAGCGAGAGAGCTTTGCCGTTGCCTTTTCTCCTTTCATTGGGAGTTTCAATTACTCGTTTTCCCGACAGATAAGCACCAGTCAAAGATTCTTCGGCCGCTAGCAAGTTTTCTAAACTTCCTTGCGAGATGATTTTGCCGCCGTGAACGCCTGCGCCGGGGCCGATATCGACAATGTGATCGGCGGCGCGCATGGTTTCTTCATCGTGTTCTACGACAATCAAAGTATTGCCTAAATCGCGCAATTTTGTTAAGGTTTGCAGCAGGCGAAAGTTGTCTCTTTGGTGCAGTCCGATGCTGGGTTCATCTAAAACGTAGAGGACGCCGGTCAAACCGGAACCGATTTGAGTTGCGAGGCGAATTCGCTGGGCTTCTCCGCCGGAAAGTGTCATGGCTGCACGGTCTAATGTCAGGTAATCTAATCCGACATCGAGCAAAAATTGCAATCTTGCTTTGATTTCTCTGAGGGCTAAATCGGATATTTGAAATTGCCGATCGCTCAATCCCAAATTATTGACTCGTTCCCGACATTCGCGAATCGAAATCCCCGTCAAATCCACAATTCCATAGTTTCCTAACCGTACAGACAGCGCCTCTGGTTTCAAGCGTTTGCCGTGACAACAATCGCAAGAGCGATCGACTCGATACTGTTCCAGCTTCTGTTTGATCAAATCAGAACCTGTATCGTCGTACTGGCGCTGCAACATGGAAATTACGCCCTTAAAATCTCTCCTCAAATCGCTGGCGTTGCTGTCTCGCTTCTTGCTTTCTGCGGTTTGTTTTGACTCATTACCGTACAAAATCACTCGCTGGTGTTCGGGCCTCAAGCGGAACCAAGGAGTGTCGATATCAAACCCGCAACTATCGGCAACGCTGCACAGCAAAGAGAGATAATAGGAGTTGTCTTTGTCTGACCAAGGGGCGATCGCACAATAAAGAGGTGCTTTCTCATCAGGAATGACTAACTCCGGTGCAAAAGTCCGCAAACTCCCCAAACCGTGACAGTTGGGACAAGCGCCGTAGGGCGAATTAAACGAAAACAACCGGGGCGAAAGTTCTTCCATCACCGCGCCGTGTTCGGGACAAGCAAAGTTCTCCGAAAATACGATCGGCCCATTGGCTGGTTCAGAATTTTCGTCAGGCGGTAACTCTTCTACGATCGCAATTCCCTCAGAATGTCGCAAACAAGTTGCCAGAGAATCCACTAAACGCTCTTCTAAACCCGGTTTTTTAACTAACCGATCGACAACTATCTCGATATTGTGGATATGATTTTTATCTAATTCGATATTTTCCGAAAGTTCTAAAATTTCTCCGTTAACTTTGACGCGAATAAATCCTTCGGAAGCTAAACTCGACAATAATTTGCGGTGAGTGCCTTTTTTTCCGCGCACAACTGGGGCCAGAAGGTGAAAGCGAGTACCGTCTGGAAGTGCCATAACTCGATCGCACATTTCATCAATTGTCTGCGGCGCAATGCAGCGATCGCAAATCGGACAGTGCGGTTCGCCAGCTCTGCCGTAGAGCAATCTAAGATAATCGTAAATTTCTGTAACAGTGCCGACAGTCGATCGCGGGTTGTGCGAAGTTGACTTTTGGTCGATCGAAATAGCAGGGCTCAACCCCTCTATCGCATCGACATCCGGCTTATCCAACTGTCCCAAAAACTGGCGGGCGTAGGCGCTGAGAGACTCCACGTAGCGGCGCTGTCCCTCGGCAAAAATTGTATCGAAAGCCAGGGAAGACTTACCGGAACCGGAGACACCGGTAAAAACTATCAGTCGATCGCGCGGCAGTTCCAGATCGATATTCTTAAGGTTGTGCTGTCTCGCACCGCGAATCCGAATCGTATTTTGGCTGTTGGAGTTAGAAGTCATCACATGATGCCCGTTGTCGGATGCACTTGGCTGGCTGTGTGAGGTTTTGGCGCGTTGGGACATGAGAGTAGTGCAAAACAGTGCTTAACCATCTTAGCGCTGCCTTTGGACTAGCTGGCATCCAAACTCAAGAATATCGAATAATTTTAAACAGTTGACAGTTGAGAGTTGAGGGTTGAGGGTTCAGTTTTATTTTCCGCTGCTGTTTGCACAGTAGACTGGATAATGTTTACTTCCCCTGCTTTGAAATTCATATTAAAGAATCTTAAAAAATTGACAGTTAACAGTTGACACTTGAGGGTTCAGTTTTAATGCCCGCTGCTGTTTGTAGAGCAGACTACATATCGTAGACCAAGTGCATTTCTGAAGTAAAATCGAGTCTAATCCTTTAATTGCTGAGGTCTGGTGTGATGCCAATTCCCAAACTTAGTGAAACGATTATCAAGAATAACAGTTCTGAGCGATCGCTCAACCGAGCCGAAGATTACTATCTCGGTGGCAATGTTGCTAGCGCAGTTCTCCGCGGCCATATGGTGCAAGCAAAAGTATACGGTTCTCAAGTTGAACCTTACGATGTTACCTTGCCCTTTACTCATGCCGGATTAACATCTGGAGTATTCTGCACTTGTCCTTACGATGGCGATGGATGGTGCAAACACATTATCGCTACGCTGTTTTTGTGCCTGCGAGAACCAGAAAAAATTGAACGGGGCGAAACGCTGGAAGAGTTGCTCTCTCGCCTCAATGACGCCCAAATCTATGAGTTATTAGAGCATTTAGTGGACAACGAACCGTCGCTGATAAGTGCGATCGAACTATACGTCAACTCAAACGCTGTGTCTGGGCCGACAAACCAACTGGCGACAACACATCGGCGAAGTGCGATCGATCCTGCTCCTTTTCGGCGACAAGTGCGAGAAATTTTCCGACAAGCTCAGAATCATTGGGAGGATGAATATGCTTATGATGAAGAAGACCCGATTACAGAAGAAATTTTAGAACTGATTCAGCAAGCCCAGGAATTCAGCGAACATGGAGACGGCAAAAATGCTTTAGTAATTTTAGAAGCCATTACCTCAGGTTGTGTTGATGATTGGGATGACGTAGCAGAATATGGTTGTGAAAGTTATGAAATCACTAATGCTTTGGATGAAGCTTGGACAGAAGCCATTTTGACGGCTGAGCTAACTGCTGAAGAAGAAATAGATTTCGAGGTGATGTTAGAAGGTTGGAAAGATGAATGGGATTGTGATTTCAGTATGAGCTTGGAAGCTTTACGGCAAGGTTGGGACTACCCGCCACTCCAGCAGATACTAGAAGGAAACCTTACTGGACAAGGAATTTGGGATGTTGACGCACCAGATTATGCTCATGACTTAACCTTGACTAGATTGCAAATTCTCGATCGGCAGAATCGCGACAAAGAATACTTATACTTAGCCAAAGCAGAAGGCTGCATTCAACAATATCTGACAATGTTAGCTCGTTTGGGGAGAATAGAAGAAGCTGTGAAAGCTGCCGCAACCGACATGACATCAGTGGAAGAAGCTTTTGCTCTAGTTCAAACCTTACAAGAAGACGGCAACTCAGAAGAAGCTCTAAAAGTTTGTCAACTTGGGTTAAATTTACCCGGAAATTCTACCTACGAACTGGCAGTTTGTATGAGTGAATTAGCCGATGAATTGGGAGAAAAAGAAGCTGCGTTTAAGGCTAAAATGAAAGTTTTTGAAATTCAACCTTCCTTGAATGATTATCTTTCATTGCAGGAGTTATCAGGAGATAATTTGTCAACTTTGAAAGCAGATTTATTGGCAATTTTAAGAGCCACTCAAAGCTACAATTCTACCGAAGCGAAGGTGGATATTTTTCTGCATGAGAAACTGATTGAAGAGGCGATCGCCCTTGTTGACACATCCTACGGTTCACAACTGGTTCATCGAGTGATGGTGGCGGCAATTTCCCATCGCCCCGATTGGGTAATCGTCAATGCTAGTCGCCGCGCTGAATCGATTCTAAATCAAATGAAATCAGCCGAGTACGATAGTGCGATCGAGTGGCTAGAAAAAGCCCGTGCTGCCTATATACAAACTGGGCGAAATGTTGAATGGTCTGCTTATCGCGCTCAACTCATGGAAGTACACAGTAGGAAGCGGAAATTCATGGGCTTGTTCAAAAACTCATATTTAAACTGAGTCTTAACTTTACCTTCATTCAGTTCACAGTTGACAGTATTTGTAGGGTGCGTCGCCACCAACAATCTTTGCATCAAGACCGACAATTTGATAGCGATGCACCTGACACAATTCCCATGTATGAGGTGCATCGCTTGCTAGATAATTGATTGAATTATGGGATTAAAGAAGGGAGAGGCACCCTACGAACAATCTGCGTTTATCTGTGTTTATCTGCCTCGCATCTGCCGTTGACTTATCAATATTATTTGACAACAGCAGTCGGTGCAACCATATTCCAATTTACCCGTGAAGCACCGTACAAAATAAAATTATTCAAAAGCCCGTAAGCATCCCCGCAATTGTAACCTTTAGCCTCAACACACTTCTTATCAGCCCTCTGATTCACAGCCACAAAAATATCAACTCCATCCGGCAACAAACCCGCATACATCTGCAAATTAGCAAAATCATCAAGGATGCGACCTTTATCGTCCACAGGCGGCAATTTCCACTCTTTCGGATTGTTACTTCCCCCTAACTGAATTGCCCAAGCCTCAGTACCATCGAGCGCTCCGTTATGAGCAGTATATCGATTCCAAACATTATTTCGCCTTTCCCCAATGCGCGGATTGTTTTCATAACCGCCCACCCAATATTGTGACATGAATTTGAGAAAAACTCCAGCTTCCGCAGCAAGCGAACCAGTTCCTGGACTCAAATCTGTACTTCTTCGGGAAAAAGGAACCTGGCTTAAATTCCAAGACCAGTTAATCTTCCCTGGCTGCGGATTTATCCAGCTAGAAAAGTCGCAAAAATTACCATTCCAAATACAGTGCGGTCGCTTCAAATCCCATCCCTTACCGTAGTAATTTTTGCCGTTCCAGTGGCGTTTTTCCGGCTCGCGATCGCCAAAATTTTCTACTCCTTGGCTCATGAAAATTCCCTTGGTAGCCGTAGTAGGAATTCCCAACTCGGTTTTGAAGAAAACCTCCAAAGCAGAGCCTTGATGAGTTTCTAGTTTACCCGTTTTAGCAGCAAATCTGCCGGAAGCTACCAACTGCTGCAAAATAATCGTAGGAAATGCCGGACTGGTATTGGAATAATGATATTGACCGAGAGGATACTGAAGGCATCGCCCAGCCAAAACCATCATAGTTTCTTCTAAATTAGGACTAGGCAAAAAATAGCCTGCATTAGCAGAGATGCCGAGTTGATTTTTAGCAGAACTGACAGATTTGTTCCCCCATTCATTGACAAGTAGCTGTTCTTGGGATTTAAAATCTGCTGGGGTTTTCAGATTTCGCAGCACTGGCAAATTTGCCGTCATATCTTCACCGTATCTGGGCGCGCTCCGCTGAAGTCCCGAGCGATGGGATAATAAATTTCCGAGGGTGACGTTTTGCCACTGTTTGTCTGCAAATCCTGAGTTAAGATTGCCACAATTACTGTCTTTAATAGCAACTGGAAATTTGACTTTTCCCGAAAATGCCGCGTGCAATTTTTCCGGGATAATCGCTATTGGATATTGCTTGTTCAAACCGGGAATTAGCGGCGGATAATGTTGGGGGTCGAACAATTTCATCCCTTCAATTTGGTCGTCAGTCAGTTCTAAATTTGCCCGATCGCGCGCCGTCTGTTTTAGCGCCCAGCGCACCATGGCAAAGGTAACAGGCTTGCTGATACTGCCGATCCGCATGGGGGTATCTGCGGGTACGATCGCACTTAGAGGGGTCTGCATATCGTCACCGCAAGCCGGATTTGAGTTATTGGTCGATCGGTCTTTCATGCGCCCCAAACCCCAAACACCCACGGGCTTACCTTTAACAGAAACACCGAGTACGGCGGCACCGACGCAGCGGTGGCGCATAAATTCTGTCAGCGATTGTACAATTGGCTGGAGTTGTGCGTCGCCGCTACCGCTAACGGGGATGCTTTCTTGGGCCAAAGCTATGTTGTTGTTGGACTCGAAAACCTTTCCCAATCCTCCTAAAAGGATAGCTGAAATTAATATCAAAGTTGTGTAGAAAAGTCGGTGGTATTTCGGTCGATCGTCCGCAATTTTCATCATAAAAACTCCTATTTTAAAATAGTGAGAAATCCTCAATTTTCGCCCTGAGGTAGCGAAGCTTAAGCGTGCATTTCAGAGTGGCAAATGTGTCTGGTAGGGGCGAAGCATGACCGCAGTAAATATCAGATCATAACTAATAACTTATATGCGGTCATGCTTCTTCAGGCTTCAAAAACCAGATGCACCCAAGCTTAAGACTATTGAGGGATTGGAGGCGCGGACAAGAATACTTGATTCGGGTTAACATTAGTTAAGTTTGTCTCTAAAACAACACCAATCAAATTGTCCTTGTAGAAGATACCAGTATCTTGAACCTTGTTATTGCTCCAATCGCCAGCTTTCAGCGAATAGCCGTCTGCTAGATTGCCTTTAATTTGGATTTTATCAGTACCTAACGTAAAATCCGTAATCGTAGCGTAGCCAGTGCCGAGATAGTAAACATTATTAACATTACCGAGTACAAATGTGTCCGCACCCGCGCCGCCGGCGAGAGAATCGGATTCACTACCTGCGCCGATACCGTTACCAGCACCCGAAAAATTAGCACCGTCAAGGTAATCGTTACCGTCGCCGCCGATTAGATAATCTTTGCCGCTTCCTCCGAATAGATAATCGTTGTGAAGGCCGCCAGACAGTGTATCTTTGCCACTACCTCCATACAGGAAATCCTCGCCAGCTTCGCCGTATAATTTATCATTACCCGCGCCGCCATCTAGCTTATCCCCCCCGAAGCCACCGTAGAGGATGTCATCTCCCCCGCGACCTGACAAGATATCATCGCCTTTATAGCCGTAGATTATATCATTTGAAATCTGAATTTGACCTTGACCGTCGATTGTCCAATCATCTCCCACTAACGATTTATGGAGTTGACCGTCGCCGTTGACAGTGTTGTTGTCGTCGTAGTCAGTACCTTTGATAAGTGAGGACATTTTTGTTGCTCCTTGTGGTTTTCCAATTAGTGCAAGAATGAGAAAGACTCAACTAACTGGCTTGATGTATTTAGTTTCTCCTCTCGTCAAAGAACCGACAATGGGAATAAAATCAGGTGTTTAAATAAACACAAATATGGCCGGCACCACTGATTTACAGTAAAAACCAAAGTTAATCAGTTAAAATAGGGAAAAGTCAGGGTGATTTCCCGATAGAGGAACAACTCCTCTCTTGCCATAGTCTGCATACTTACGTGTATATTTAATTACCCGTGTCCAGCCCATGAAATCAGAATTAGAATTCTCTTGGAACAAAACCAAAGAATCTGCCGATCGCATTTTTGCCCAAAACACCGGCAAATATCTCAGCGACATCGAAATGAAAGTCCTGCAAGGTTCTTGGGAAGGCAAAAGTTACGATGAAATCGCCACAACTTACGGCTACAGTGCTGAATACCTCAACAAAGATGTCGGCAACAAATTGTGGCATAAGCTTTCCGAAGCTTTGGGAGAAAAAATTACCAAGAAAAATTTCAAAGAAGCTCTAAGAAGAGCTTCTGAATCAGAATGTAGTCAATCTGTTCAGACAAATCCACCTTTACAAACATTACCAACTGCGGTAAATTTGCATTTTCCCGAAGGTTCAGTAGCCTTAGATTCGCCTTTTTATATCAAATGTTCCAGCATCGAATCACTCTGCGACGAAACAGTTCTCAAACCCGGTTCGCTGATTCGGATTAAAGCACCGGAAATGATGGGCAAAACTTCACTGATGAACCGCATCTTAGCTCATGCAAAACTGGAAAAATATCACGCAGTTTATTTAGATTTTAGCGCAGCAGACCGAGGAATATTAACAAATCTTGATAAGTTTCTGCGCTGGTTGTGTTTGATGGTCAGCCGACAGTTAAAATTAGAAAACAAATTAAACGAAGGATTGGATGAAGTCGATCGCCTATTTGGCTACACTGAAGTAGTGGAAGACTTTCTGGGGATGCTGCGAAGTTGGCACGAAAAAGCCAAGATTTCGGATATCTGGCAAAAACTGCGGTTGGTAATGGCGCATTCTACCGAAGTTTATATTCCTTTGGACATGAATCAATCTCCGTTTAATGCGGGGGTTCCCGTGGAGTTGCAGGAGTTTGACAGCCAGAAAATTCACGATTTAGCGCGGTTGCACGGCTTGGATTGGGATGAAGGGCAGTTGGGAGAGTTGATTTGTGCGATCGGCGGACATCCTTATTTAGTCAGATTGGCAATGTATGAGATTAGCTGTGGCAACATTACCTTAACCCAGCTATTAAAAAATGCTGCTTCAGAATCAGGAATCTACAGCAATCATTTACGCAAGCATTTGGAAATCCTGCAACACAATCCCGAATTAGCTTTAGCTTTGAAAAAAGTTGTGAATTCGGCAGAACCAGTTGAATTAGATTCCATGCAAATTTACAAATTGCACAGTATGGGAATTGTGCGGCGGCAAAACAATTATGTCCTGCCGCGTTGCAATTTGTACCGCGAGTATTTCTGCCGTGTTTTAGGTTAAAGAAAACACGCTCACCTTTCGGTGAGACGTAGGGCTTCTCGCGAGTTAAGCTAAATCTTTTTCAAAGTGAGCTTAGTCAATGTATTACCAACCTTTTCGCAAGAAAGCTTGGTATTGTTTTGAAGTTTGCATTTGAAAAACCAACTAGGTTTTTTGTTTTCTTGCTTGAATTCCAAAGTTGCATTATTAGGACTCAAAGAAGCAACTACTGCACCACTTTCAAAAGGAGTATTATTTTCTCCTATAAATTTCCATGTTCCTTGCTGGTTTGCTCCCTGTTTGATAAGCATTTCAACAGAAGTTACTACATCATCACCTTGAGAATAAAGACTCCCTTTCCAGTTACCGACAATCGAAGATGGGGAAGTAATTACTTCATTGATTTGAAGGTGATTAACCTGTTGTGATTTTAAGGGGTTAGCCAAAACTTGAGAAGTCTTACCTAAAATTGCCATTGTGGAACAAAAAGATACTGCCATCAAGGTGGCAAGGACGATGGATGTTACAGGCCGTACAACTGAGAGGCTTTGGTTTTGAATGTTGTTATCCATGATGATTCTCCAAGTAATGTTGTTGGGTAATAAAATTAGGTATTAGAGCGTATTAGATGCGGAGATAAACACCTGATTTAGGTTAAGTTTGGTAATATTTTGGTCTTGCATAACACCAATCAAATCACCCTTGTAGAAGATTGCCGTGTCTTGGGAATTGCCACCTTATTTTCCCGATCGCTCTTCGAGGCAGAGACTCTGGATATCGGTTCCCAGACAGAACCTGCGAACCAGTTACCCTAGAGATAGAATTAGACGAAGGAGAGGGTTAAATCCGCAGCCATGTTATCTGAAACCACGGCAATCATGTCACCTTGATAAAATATTCTTGTATCATCGATTGACTGATTTCCATAACCGTATTGGCCAGACACAAATTCGTAATCTTGCTTTTTACCCAGCATCAAAATTGCATCTCCATCTGCTTTCTTAAAGTCCCAAATAATCGCATAAGCAGTCTCGCCCAGACCATCTAAGTAAGGAAGTTTAGGGTCTGGCCCCCCGTTCATAACTAGCGAGAATTGATCGGCTCCCGAACCACCAATTAAGGTATCGACTTCATAAGAATCATATTTTCCTTGATCGTTGGTGTGACCAACGAGAATGTCATTCCCACTATTGCCTTCCAACCAATCGGAACCGCGACCGCCATAAAGCTGATCTTTACCACTACCGCCAAACAGGAAGTCGTCACCATCAAGACCTTTGAGTGTATCTGCACCGCGACCACCAAAGATGGCATCACTAACCTGATTGTCATCATTTCCTACTAGGTAATCATTTCCTGGTGTTCCATTTATGTTGTCATTGGGTAAGCCACCTATTTTATCGATGCTACCAAACAAGCTGTTAGTAAAGTGACGGTCAGAGGCGATTACTTCACGTGTTTCTAGCATTAAATTATCATCGGGGTCTGTCCGAGGAACATCGGTCAAGTCTTCAATAAAACGGGGTTTGTTAGGCTTAGGTTCGCCATCGGGGTCTGTCCAGGGAACATCGGTCAAGTCTTCAATTAAACCGAATGTAGCGGTAGAAATGTTAGCATCGGCGATCGTTCTAAGTGCTGTCATGGGAGTAGTTCCTATTTTTGACTATTGTTTAAGTTTGCGGAAGCAATCGGCGTTTGTATTTTGTTTGCTGCACCTTTTGCTTCCTGTTATCAGTTTGTTGCTAAAAATCATGAACCGCAATGGTGATATAATCAGGTGTTATAGGAACTGACAAATAGCTTTCGGTTGTGAATTTATAGGAAAAAATCAGGTACAGCCCGATCGCAAATCAGTAAAAGTCAGGTTTTTTGCTAAATCTCTACATAGTCAAGTTTGCGATCGTACAATCAAATTTAGATTTGGGTACAAGCAATGACCAGAGAATTTCCAGTTAGTTATGAATATCAGATTGGCGGGAGTCTCCCAGCAGATGCGTCGTGTTACGTCACGCGCCAAGCAGACTTGGACTTTTACGAATGCTTGAAAGTTGGTGAGTTTTGTTATGTTTTGAACTCGCGCCAAATGGGTAAATCTAGTTTGCGGGTACGGGCGATGCGAAGGCTGCAAGCGGTCGGTACTGTTTGTGCTTTTATCGATTTAACTGGGATTGGTAAGGAAGATGTAACTCCCGAAAAATGGTATGCGGGAATGATCAATTCTTTGGTCAGTAGCTGTCAGTTAGGTGATAAAATTAATTGGCGAAATTGGTGGCGAGAACGCCGGGATTTGTTATCGCCACTCCAGCGGTTTAGTTTGTTTATTGAAGAAGTGGTTTTAGTTGAGATAGAACAAAATATAGTTATTTTCATTGACGAGATCGATCGAGTATTGAGCATGAATTTTTCGGCAGATGAGTTTTTTGCTCTGATCCGCTGGTTTTACAATCAAAGGGTTGACAATCCTCTATACAGCAGGTTGACTTTTGCGCTGTTGGGTGTGGCAACTCCTTCGGATTTGATTGCGGATAAAACTCAAACTCCTTTTAATATTGGTAAGGCGATAAATTTGGGCGGTTTTAAAATTGATGAAGTGCAGCCTTTGATTGATGGTTGGCGGGGGCGGGTTGTAAATTCTGAAAGCGTTATTGCTGAGATATTAAATTGGACGGGCGGACAACCTTTTCTGACGCAAAAGCTGTGTAAGTTGGTGTTGGAGGAATCAGCATTGGGTAATTCGCGATCGGTTGAACAGGTGGTGCAGTTGCGGATTGTGGATAATTGGGAATCCCAGGATGAACCCGAACATTTGAAGACAATTCGCGATCGCATTCTGAGAAATCAGCAAAAAGCCGGACAGTTATTGGGGCTTTACCAGCAAGTTTTGGAATCGGCTAACCCCCCCCAACCCCCCCTTGCTAAGGGGGGGCTAAATACCGCTATATCTCCCCTAGGAATGGGTGAGCTAAATTCTGTTCTTGCTCCCCCCCTTACCAAGGGGGGGCTGGGGGGGGTTATTACCGATGGCAGTCCCGAACAAACCGAATTGCGACTGTCAGGTTTAGTGGTGCAACAGCAGGGAAGATTAAAAGTTTACAACCGAATTTATGCCGAAGTTTTCAATCTGGAATGGGTGGAAAAACAGTTAGGCAAGCTGCGGCCTTATGCGGAAAGTTTTAATGCTTGGGCTGCTGCTAATTTTGAGGATAATTCGCGGCTGCTGCGGGGAAATGCGCTGCAAGAGGCTCTGGAATGGTCGATCGATAAAAATTTGAGTTATCTCGATTACCGCTTTTTAGCAACATCTCAAGATTTGGAAAAACGAGAATTTAAATTAGCTTTAGCCATTCAAGAAGAAGAAGGTCAGATATTAGCAAAGGCGAATGATACTTTAGTTTCAGCTCAACAACAAGCAAAAGTAAAATTAACTCAAGCCCAGCGGAGGGCTACCCGGATTATGGCTATCGGTTCTATAGTTCTGGCAGTTTCTATCATCACAGCAATCTCGATCCAATTACAAGTAAAAAAAGCCCAACAGGAACTAGCAGAACAACAAGTAGTGCTACAAACTTCATTCTCTAAAGTAGCTTTAGTTTCCGATCCTTTTGCAGCACTGCTGACAGCATTACAAGCAGCACAAAAGATGAAAGAATTAGAACCATCAGCTACCAAAGATACACAGATGCAGGTAATGAGAACCCTGCAACAAGCAATATATCATGTCAGAGAACGCGATCGCGCGATCGGTCATCGTGGCGCTATCAGAAGCGTAACTTTCAGTCCCGATAGCAAAATTTTTGCTTCTGCTAGCGAGGATGGTACGGTAAAACTGTGGAATGCCAAACCAGCGACATTGATATCAACCCTGACAGGACATACTGGTAGAGTTACGAGTGTGAGTTTTCATCCTAATGGCAAGATTTTGGCTTCTGGCAGTGAAGATGGTACGGTCAAGTTGTGGGATGTAACGCGCAGCACTTTAATTAAAACTATTAAGGCTCATCATAGCTGGGTAAGAACTGTTAGTTTTAGTCCTGATGGTCAAATTCTCGCTTCCTGTAGTTCCGCTGGTTTTATTAATTTGTGGAAAACAGCCGACGCTACATTATTAAAAACTCTGAAAGGACATACCAATATCGTTACTCATATTAGTTTTAGTCCCGATGGTAAAACTCTCGCTTCTGCAAGTTTCGATACAACCGTGAGGCTGTGGAATATTGGCGATGGAACTATCATAAATACTCTGAAAGATCATAAAAGTAATACCAGAAGTGTCAGTTTTAGTCCCGATGGTAAAACCTTAGCTTCTACCGATCAAGAAGGCCTAGTCAAACTGTGGAATGTATCCGATGGAACTTTGCTACAAAACCTCCCAACTCATCGCAGGGCTGTCTGGAGTGCGATTTTTAGTCCTGATGGCAAAACTCTAGCTACTATTAGTTCCGATAGTACCGTAAAGTTGTGGAATTTAGACGATATAAACGACAATAGAATTGAACCGCAACTTCTCAAAGGACATCGCGGGAGAATTGAGAGTATCGGTTTTAGTCCAGATGGCAAAACTCTGGTTTCTGGAAGTTTTGATAGTGCAATCAAGCTGTGGAATTTAGAGGTTAGGGAACCGCAAACTATTAAAGGAAATAGCACTAATGTTCAATCTGTAAGTTTTAGTCCCGATGGTAATACGTTGGCTTCCGGTAGCGACGATTTTAAAATAAAGCTGTGGAATAGCAAAAATGGTACTTTACTCAAAACTCTTAACGGTCATCAAGGTCGGGTGTTAAGTGTTAGTTTTAGTCCCAATGGTAATATGTTAGCTTCCGGCGGTGATGACAAAACAGTAAAGTTGTGGAATGTGCAAGATGGTAGATTGCTAAAAACTCTCAACGGTCATCGTGCTTGGGTCAGGAGAGTTCGCTTTAGTCCAGATGGGAAGACCTTTGTTTCTGGCAGTTCTGATAGTACGGTAAAGCTTTGGAATGTAGCAGATGGTAGGTTGCTAAAAACCTTTAAAGAACCTCGTAGTATTGTCACCGATTTAAGTTTTAGTCCCGATGGAAAAGCTTTAGCTGTGGCTTGTTCTGACGGTGATATAATGCTATTAAATTTAAAAACAGCTACTTTGATGCAGGCTTTTCCAGCCCATAGTGGTTGGGCAAATACCATTAGTTTTAGTCCCAATGGTAAAATTTTAGCTTCTGCTGGTTCGGACAGTATCGTCAAACTATGGAATGCCGAAAATGGCAGCTTATTGTTCACTCTCAAAGGACATTTATCGGGTGTAACTAATATCAGTTTCAGTCCTGATGGCAAGATTTTAGCTTCATCTAGTGAGGAGGGTACTGTGAGGCTGTGGAATATAGAAAATGGTATGGAAATTTCCACGTTAGAAGGGCATCTCGGTAGCGTTAATAGCGTTATGTTTAGTCTCGATGGTAAAACACTGGCTTCTGCTGGGCTTGACAATACTATCAAGTTGTGGAACTTAGAACTTGATTTAGATCGTTCTATTAGTCAAGGTTGCTTGTGGTTGGAAGATTACTTTGCTTCCTATCCTGAAGAGGCGATAAAATTTAGCCAAATCTGTAAATAAATAATTTATGGCTGAGCGATTATATTGCCAATTATCCTGAAGAAAGGGCGATCGCAGATTTGTGCTGTTCAAAAAATGCCATAAATTATCACATAATTCAGGGCTTGTAGATACTGTCTTGACCTTGTATCTTAAAAGAGTGAGGGCGATCGCACCGACAATCAGTCGATCGGCACTTCGATCGCAAATTCCGTACCTGCGCCCAACACAGATTCGCAAGTCAGCTTACCACCGTGGGTTTCCTCCACAATTTGGCGGCTGATAGACAGCCCCAAACCCGTACCCTTCCCGACTCCCTTCGTAGTAAACAAATGGTCAAATATTTTCGCCCTCACATCCGGCGACATCCCTCCCCCGTTATCTTTGATGCGAATCACCACGCTGTTGTTATCCGGCGAGACATGGGTGATAATGGCGATCGTATTAGGTACAGCCTCAACAGAAGCATAACTGCGACCCCGATTGAATTCGTCAAAACAGTCGATCGCATTTGCCAACAAATTCATAAACACCTGATTCAACTGTCCCAAATAACACTTAACTTTCGGAATATTTCCATACTCCTTAACCACTTGAATCAGCGGGCGGCCTGGATTAGCTTTCAAGCGATGCTGTAAAATCATTAAAGTGCTGTCAATTCCTTCATGGATATCCGCCGACACTTTTTGGCGGGTGTCCCCACGGGAGAACGTGCGGAGAGATGTGCTAATATTGCGAATGCGATCGCACCCAACTTTCATCGACCCCAACATTTTCGGCAAATCTTCTATAAGATACTCCAAATCAATATCCTCAGCATCCTGTGCAATTTTTGAGCTAGGATCGAGAACTTCTTCCTGATACAGTCGCAAGTGGCTAATTAAATCGCCCACAGCCGCAGTAGCTTCGGTAATATTCCCCGAAATAAAACCGACTGGATTGTTAATTTCGTGAGCGACACCAGCAACTAAATTGCCCAAAGAAGACATTTTTTCACCTTGAATTAATTGCAATTGCGCTTGTTGCAGTTCCGCAAAAGACTTTTCTAACTGTTGGGATTTTTCTTGCTCGCGCGCGTACAAACGAGCATTCTCGATCGCAATAGCGACTTGACTAACTAAAACCTTTAAAACTTCCACCCTGTCTGCGGTAAAAGCTGCTGCCGCTAACTTATTTTCCAGATAAATAATCCCTTGCAACTGGGATTGATAAATAACGGGCAAACACAGGATTGATTTAATTTCAAATTCTCGAATGTACGCATCCGCATTAAAAGGTGCAGTAACAGTCGCATCATCCAATACCAGAGGCTTTTGAGTGCGAAAAACATAGTTTATAGCAGAAACAGGCAAATCTTGACTATTTTCAAATGGTATAGATCGTAAAACTGTAGCCTGGGTATCAGTAGAATTTCCTACAGCTTCGATGTAGAGTTTATTATCTTTTAGCAGCAGCAGCGCAACTTTTTGAGCCGCCGCATTTTCTAAAATGATTGTGATTAATTTTGTCAGCAAGTTGTCCAGGACAATTTCACTGTTAATGGCTTGCGAAGACTTAATAAAAGTAGCCACGTCTAAAAAATCGCCTAAACTGTTGCTGGTAGTGCTTCCAGTATTAGTGCGCGTGACATCGATGGGTCGAGTTTCTGTTGCGCGCGTTTGTGCTACTAAGAAAGGATGTCTTGATTCCAAGTGTTTAACTTTCGCTAGAGCTCCCCAGCGGATATAGCCGTAATAAGCCTTAGTCAGATATGCTTGAGAAATTATCTGTTTTCCCAGAAATTGATAGAATTCTCCGGCTAATTCATAGGCTAATGCTTCCTCTTGAATATAACCATTTTTGGCAGCTCCAGCAATTGCGCGATCGTACAAATCCATTGCTTGCGTATCATACCCCAATACCCGCGCTTTCTCCGCTGCTACCAAGTCATATTTGTGTTGATAATTCATTGGAGCATCAACAGCCCATTTTTTCATTTTATTTTGGTTTTGTACCAATTTATTTAAATATTGCTTTTGCCCCTCTTTGTCAGATTGGGAATACAAAGCTAGGAGACTGAGAGAGTAGTAAAAATTATTCAAGGAAACTAGATAAAATCCAGAAACTGATTCTTCATATTTCTCAAATAACCTTGAATTTTCTGAAGCTTGTGCATAATTGCCGAAGAAGAAATTAATCATAGATTTGGCATTACAAATAAAACAAACTAAAAAAAAGTTTTTAGTTTCAATTGCAGCCGTAACAATTTGGTCTTCATTAAACTTCTTATCTACCAAGTTACATGATTCTACAGATTGACCACGCAAAATTATGGCTGTATATCTCAATATACTAATACATTGTGAAGAGCCTTCTTGTTTAAGTTTCTGCATTAATTTTAGATACTTACTTATTTCCTCTTCAACCAGTTCGAGAGGCTCTCCCATCCACAGTTTATAAGTACAATATCCATTGACAGAATAACCAACATACGGTAAATCTCCAGTTTCGATTGCAGCCTTAAACCCTTCCATCATATAACTCAAGGCTAACTTGATATCTACTTTACGGTGTTGAATTGAACAAGTAAGTATTAGATAAACTCTACTTTTGATAGAATCAGATGGAAATCTATCTAAAAGCCTAATTGCCAATTGACCAAATTGGTATCCTAAACTAATGTCTCCTATTCCACACAAAATTGCACCATAAAAAACGTAAGCGACACTAGCATAAGGCGAATTTCCATATTTAATGGACAGCTT
Source organism: Microcoleus sp. PH2017_05_CCC_O_A (assembly GCF_020738785.1). Taxonomy (NCBI): domain Bacteria; kingdom Bacillati; phylum Cyanobacteriota; class Cyanophyceae; order Oscillatoriales; family Microcoleaceae; genus Microcoleus; species Microcoleus sp. PH2017_05_CCC_O_A. Next base: position 54,246 of record NZ_JAEQCB010000051.1, read on the forward strand.
AACCATCATAAATACTAACAATGGTAATAGTCTGGGCTTGACCGCCATCGCGGTACCCAGAATCCCTGATAAAATTCGCATGGTTGCTTGTTTTTTAGAATCTGTCATTTCTGGCAAATTAGCTAAATCCTCAATTCCTTTCAACCCCAATCTCAGTTTTGTATTAATCAATTCCACCAAGATATTCAATAATTTGGGATTTTGAGGAAAATAAATTCCTAACAATTTTAGGACTTCCAGCCCTGTATTTACTGCTTCACTAACTCTATTTTGAACAGTATAAGACTGAATTTGCAGCTCATAAACATTGAGTTTGTCCAGTAAAGTTTTAGCCCGACTTAGAATAACATCAACTAATTCTTTTGAGATTGAATAGTTCGTATTTAAGTATTCAGCTCCCGCTGTTGATTCATAAATTGCTAACGTTAATTGATACTGACTGTCCCAACTATCCTCTGGCAATAATCCCATCGCCACCCGCAAATACCTCACAGCAGCTTCATAAGCATTCGCTGATTTTGCTTTGCGTCCCGCAGTTAAATTTAATTCGGCTAACTGCGTCTTTTCTGCTGGCTGGCTAATTGTGTCAATTCCCACATTCAACTGATTGACAATATCAAAGATGTTTTCTTCTAGCTTTTCGGGTGGAGTATTCTGTAACAGTAATTCGCCAATTTTTAAATGGGTGGATTGCTTTTGATTTTCGGGAATGAGAGAATAGGCGGCTTGCTGGACGCGATCGTGCAAAAATTTGTAACTAACCCGCGAAGTATCTAATTTGAGGTCGATCGATTCAGCGCGATCGAAAACCAAAGGAATGCGATAAGCATCGCTCAACGGCAGAATCAACCCTGCTTGCAAAGCTGAATAAAGTTCAGTAGCTGTAACATTCACTGACTCTTCGCTGACAAGTGACAGTACATCTAGAGCAAATTTATCGCCCACGCAAGCTGCTAATTTTAACACTTCTTGCGTGGCTGCGGGCAACTTTTCAATGCGAGAAGCTACGAGTTCTACGACACTTTTATCGGTGATTCCAATCGCTTGAATTTCATCAATACTCCAATCCCAGCCTCCTTTACCTGCTAGATAATCGAACTCGAATTTTAAAAAGTTTTCTTGATAAAGTGCTTGTAACAGTTGCGTTAAAAAAAAAGGATTTCCTCCCGTTTTATTGCAGATTAATTCGGCTAAATCGTTGGTTTTTTCTGTGAAATTGCTAAGGGTTTCAAAGACTAATTCCGTTACATTTTCTAACTCTAGCGGTTGCAATACAATATTGTTGACAACCGTACCCGTTTTTTCAATCTCTTCTACTGTCTGAATTAACGGGTGAGTCGGACTAACTTCATTGTCTCGATAAGCACCGATTAGCAACAAATATTGCTGGTCGGGGTCAGTTATCAGTGTTTGCATTAACTTTAATGTAGCTGAATCTGACCACTGCAAATCGTCTAAAAAGATAACTAGCGGGTGTTCTTTTTGGGCGAAGACGCGAATAAATTCTTTGAATACGCGATTGAAGCGATTCTGCGATTCTACAGGGGAGAGTTCTGCTACTTCTGGCTGTTTACCGATAATCAATTCAACTTCCGGAATTACATCGGAAATTACTTTGCCGTTAGTTTCCAAAGCTGTTAAAATTTTAGTGCGCCATGTTTCTATAGCAGCAGTGCTTTCTGTGAGCAATTGGCGCAGCAGCGAGTTGAATGCTTGAATTAATGATGCGTAGGGAATGTTACGTTTGAATTGGTCGAATTTGCCGCTGATGAAGTAACCTTTTGAGCGAGTTATTGGTTTGCTAACTTCGTTGACGACTGCTGATTTGCCGATGCCAGAATAACCGGATACTAGCATTAGTTCGCTTTGGGAACGGGCGGGTTTTTCTGTATTTTGGTTGGGTGGTAAAGATTGGGGCGAAAGGGTTTCGGCGTTGGGGGGGGCGGGTTTTTCTGTATTTTGGTTGGGTGGCAAAGATTCGGGCGAACCCGCCCCTACACGTTCAAAGGCTGCTAATAGTTCGTTGACTTGGTTTTCTCTACCGTATAATTTTTGGGGTATCAACAATTGGCTGAGAATATCTAAGCGTCCGGGGATAAAATCGATTATTTCTCCTGTTGCTTCTAACTGATGCAAACAATTTTCTAAGTCTGCCAATAATCCGGCTGCACTTTGATATCTATCTTCGGCATTTTTTGACATCAATTTCATCACTATTCCTGAGATTGATGTGGGAATTTCCGAATTGATTTGAGCGGCCGAAATTGCTTGAGTTGCGATGTGGCTGTAAACTATTTCTAAAGGGTCTTTACTCGGAAATGGCAGTTCACCTGTCAGCATTTCATACAAGGTAATTCCGAGTGAATAAAAGTCGGTGCGGTAGTCGAGGGTGCGGTTCATTCTCCCGGTTTGTTCGGGAGACATATAAGCTAATGTGCCTTCGACGGAGTTGGGATTGTTAAATTGTGGGTTTTCTTTGTTTAGTTTTGTCGCAATCCCGAAGTCGGTGAGTTTAACTTGTTTTGTTTGGGAGTTGATAATGATGTTGCTGGGTTTGATGTCTTTGTGAATAATCTGATTTTGGTGCAGGTATTCTAAGGCTTTGACGATTTGGATGGCGATGTTTAAAGTTGCTAGCAAACTCAGCCTTGCTTTTTCGAGTAGTTGTCCGAGAGACTCGCCGCCAAAGTCCTCTAAAACTATGCCTAATCGGTGGTTAAAGGTTTTGAGACTGATGGCTTTGACGATTTGTTTGCTATCTAAATTTTGGCGGATTTGATATTCGTGTTTGAGGCGGGTAATGGCTTCGAGTGTGGGATATTCGGCTTTGAGAACTTTAAGAATTGTTGCGGACTCGTCGCTCGCTCTCTGTCCGCGATAAATAATTGTTTCGGCACCTTCGTGCAGAGTAGAATGTATTTGGTATTCTGAAAAAATTTGCATAGGTTTATTTTAAAAATTTATGGCATCTAATTTAGCCTAGACTAGCGCTAATTTAGGGAAAATTTATGTGATGCCGATCGCACTTTTTGACGCTACAAATCACAAGCAACGTACAAAAGCTTGATGAAAACCTTGCTGGGTCAGGCTTGCACTCATCAATAGACATTTTGTAGGGTGCGCCGCAGCGCACCTTACTCGTAGTAATTGCTGTTTAAATTAGCGATTTTCAATCTTGTACGACCGTAACTTCACTGATATGAACAATTGATTCGGGTTCCGGTAAAATACGGACGCGGGCAAATTTTAAACCGCTGACTCCTTGCAGTGATTCTACCATCCCTGTCTGCACTTTTGCTTCTACCCAACCTTCGCGAGACAAGTAGCGCAGGTATTGTTGGTACTCTTCCCATTCGTCTTCGGTTGAATAAACTACGGTTAGCATTCCTGATTGGGTAATTCGCTCTTGTGCGTCTTTGTCAACGGCTTTTTCGATGCGCTTTTTGACGAGTTCGTAGCGGATGTCGCGGGTGCCTTTGACATCAAACATTTTTTCGGTATTTTCATTATGAAAAATGTCGATGGTGGTATTTTGTACTAAGACTAAATGGGCTAGTTCCATGTTAATTTGAGACTCGGCTTGCAGGCGAAAAACTGTGCGACCGCAGTCGCAAATTGCTCGCAGTTGTTCGTACCGCAAACTGTGCAAATGAAATTGGCTGAATTTGGGATCGATCGCCTTTCCGACATATATCATGTGATCCATGCCGTCGGTGCATTCGATGTCGCAGTAGTGGGGGAGGATTTGCTGCATTTTTTCTTGCCAGCGAGTCCAGGTTTCTTGGAGTTTGGTGCTGATTAGGTTTAACATTTGATCGTAGCGGTTACGATCGCCATAAACGCAGTTGTGTTCGTTATCGCAGGCGGCTTGGTAAGCTTCAACTGCTGCCTGAACCGTGGGGCTACACTGCACAAAGTAGTCAAAATACACTTCTAAACGCTCGTTTAAATATTCGGCTGCTCGCACCTCCATATCGACTGTGACTTTTTCTTTTAAATGCTCGATGTAGTCGAGCAAGTCGAGCCGCAGTTGCTCGCCGAGGTGGGTAGTTTGTGTTTTACAAACGGCATCGGCTATGGCTAAACCCAAGCGGAATTGTTCGAGCAAATCTGTTTGAATGGCTCGGTTTCTTTCGTCGCTGGAACCGCGGATGTCGGAAATTCCGTAGAGGGGATGAACGTCTGCAAATACGATCGTCTCTTGGGGCAGTCCCCAACTTCGCCTTTCTGCTTCTTGGGCGAAGCGCCACTCGACTGCGGGATGAATGTTGTGAATGTGGGTAAACCGCTGCTGGATGGCTTGCCGCAGGGCTGCAATGAAGGCGGGAATGAGTTCTTGGGCGTGTTGGGCGTCAATGTTGTTGAAGTGGTTGGGGCGATCGCACAACAGCCCCACAACGCCCAAAATCCGCAGCCCGCAGCCCTCGCGGGTGACTGATTTGACTACCAGGGGCACCAGCAGCATCGATTGAGCGCCCATTTTCCGCAAAGTTCGCTCGCACTCGGTGCGGCACTCCCGGCGCAAGTCTGGGACGTTCCAAACTTGATTTGCTGCGGTAGCCTTGAAAAAGTGAGAAGTTTCTAGGGACTCCATTGAATAAGCAACCGGCTGCAAATGATGGCCGTCTTTAGCAACTAATAGCTGTACCTGTTCGCCGTCGGGGCGCAAAAGCAAAGTGCCGTCAGCATTAAAGAGCGATCGCAAATAGCGATCGATTCTCTCAAATTTGTCAGGGCGCAGCATGGAATCGCGATCGATCAATAACTGAGTCAGGCGGCGAATTTGCTCCTGTACCGTGACATCAAAACCTTCTAGCAGCAGCAAACCTTCGATGCGGTAATTATCTAAATTTAGTCGATCGGCTAAACTTCCCAATTGATTAGGCTGCATCAGCCAAGCTTCCCGTTCTGCAACAGGCATTAAATTTAAGGGAAGATCTGCAAATTCATCTTTTTTTGAATTAATCTGAGTAATTTTCAACTGTTCCGAACCCAGCCAAAATTCAATAAATCTAGATTCATCCTGTTGCGGATTTTTAATGCTCACCGTGACAGGTTCATCTAGCACCCGCAAACCATCGAGGCTTATTTCATAAAATTGCTTAAATACCCAGTGTAAAAGGTGGCGGCGGTACAATTGTTCTACTATTTTTGCATCACAATCCTCGAACAGTTCTAGCAAACAGATCCCAGTTTCTGTAAACCAACCGTTATGAGATTGAGTTACCAAAGGCGTTCCCTCCCAGCCCGCCAAGCGACAAAATGCCGCGTTAGCGTAACGCAGAGCGAAAGTTCCCGGTTCCATCACTGCGATTAAAACGCGGCGATCGCCCAGAAATTGAAACAGTCGCTCTAAATCTTGTTTCCAAGTTTTCAAGCGTTCAATTTCAGCAGATTGAGTCGGTACTTGAGCCGTCAAAGCTTCGAGTAGCTGTTCCACATCTGGTTCGTTGGGCAGATTCTCACTGTCTTGCTCTGTCGCAATGATATCTGGATCTGCCGTTGGCAGTGATTTTACGGAGTTGTTATTGTTTTGAGAGGAAGATGATTTAGGAGTAGGCATGAGGAAAACACCTGAAAGCAGTAGATTTTGTTAAACAATGTGAGCGATCGGCGATTTATGGATTTGTCAAGAACTTAGAGCCTGTTTGTAAAGTTTCTGTGTATGTATCCGAAACTAAGTATTTTCTCGGACGATATGTTCCTAAATTTTTACTTTTCTTCACAAACAAGCTCTGAGTCTTGACGTTATAAGTGATATTAACGTGTTTGCGACCTGGCTGGTAACACCCATTATAAGTGGTGTGCCGTAGTGGATAGTGTCAGCGACTAATGCTATAGCGGTTCTCAGAAATATCAGGTACGTTGTTGGGCTTGGGCCCTCTTTTATGTGGTTATAGAAGCCGTCAGCCATACCTCATCTTTTTGAGAAAGGCTATATTTGACTCACAGGCGAGATATATGGCAGCTTTCGGTTGAATGAAGAACAGGCCCGGTAATTGGAATTGGGCATTGATAATTGAATTGGTAATTTGTAATTGGCAAGTGGCAAGCAGGTTGCGAGCCACGAATTTAGCCAATCAAACGGGAGCATCTCAGTTTTGTAAAAAGCATTTTTTTTATAGTGCGAGCACTTCAAGAGCTCGCGTATTCTACAAATCGCGAGCGGGGACAGCACTATTAAAAGCAAAACCAATAAAGTTGCTATTGGGCAATGGAATAATTAAAATATATAATACAGGTAGGAACACTTTTGAAAGGACATATCTATGGCTTTAACGCTTAACAATCTCATCGGCGATTTCACCGGATTTCCTGTATTTTCTGGCGGCGGGCCGCGTCTTTTGGGATTCGCTACATCAGATGACATTGACGTAGAGAATGGAAATTTGTCGTCTTTTCCCTGGGGAGTTTGGGGACTAGACGGCAACGATACGATCGCAGGTTCGTCGGATTCCAACGAGCGCCTATTAGGGAATAATGGGGACGATATTATCGGTGGTGGCGGCGGAAATGACATCATTTACGGCGGTAAAGGTAACGATGGTGTGGATGGAAATGATGGCAACGACGTAGTTAGGGGCGACAGCGGCAACGACCTAATCTTTGGGGGGGCCGGGAACGATATCCTGCGGGGAGGGCAAGGAGACGACGATTTAGAGGGCAATGACGGCAACGATTTCTTGGCGGGCGATCGGGGAATTGACGTACTCACGGGAGGCCTTGGTGCTGACATATTTATCCTCAGAAGCAACGAACAGCCTGGAGTCAATGGAGCCGATGTCATTACCGATTTTAACTTTGACGAGGGCGATCGCATTGGTTTGACTGACGGTTTAACAGAATTAGACCTTTTGTTTGAAGATGATAATTTGATTGCTTACGACAACGATGGAATTCTCAACGACATGGTAATTGAAAACCGAATTACCGGACAAATATTGGGGATAGTTTTAAACACGGACAGCTTTGAACTTATCGGTGCATTTGAACCGGCGAGTCCGTTTGCTCTGGCTGTTAACGGTTCTCAATTCCAGTTTTTGGCTTAGCTATTGATAATTCCAGGTAGGGAAACGGCAATGCCGTGTCCTAGTTCCAGGTAGGGAAACGGCACTGCCGTGTCCTAGTTTTGGGTAGGGAAACGGCACTGCCGTGTCCCTACAGATATCGCGGATTTGGCAAGATTGATATTAAAACAGTTCTCCATTTAGATAGTTTTTAAGCTAATCTAGAAGTAGGAAACTCAAACTCGGGGAAAGTATAAATGACCGCTACAATTCACCCCCCATTGACTGCACTCCCAGAACAGCGGTTGATTTTGCCGCTATCAATGACTTGGGAGCAGTTCAAAGCTCTCGATTCCTTGCTAGAGTACACTCGCAGTGTTCGCTTGTCTTACCTCGACGGATATGTAGAAATTATGACACTTTCGCCGGAACACGAAACCATTAAATGCCTGCTGGCATTGCTGCTAGGTCAATTCTTTTTAGAAAAAGATATGAGTTTTAGACCGACGGGTAGCGCTACACTCCAAGGGGAAACAAAAGGCAGCAGCAAGGAACCAGATTTATCTTACTACTTTGGCGAAGACCGGCGGAGGCGAGAAACACCCGATTTGGCGATCGAAGTTACTTTTACTAGCGGAACAATCAACAAACTGGAATACTACCGCAGATTTAACGTAGCGGAAGTTTGGTTTTGGGAAGACGGAGTGTTTTCGATTTACCAACTGAACTCGGAGGGTTACGAGCTAGTTTCTCGGAGTATGCTGTTGCCGGATTTGGATCTAGAATTGCTGGGGAGATGTCTGCAAATGTCGGAAGAAAAAGAAGCTTTGAAAGTGTTTCGGGACGCAGTGCGAGGCTGCTAACCTAGAATATCCACAAGTAAAATATGGCAAAATTACGAAATGTACGAAATGTCATAAAAATCGCGATCGCCTAAAAATTCCCTCCAGGCTTTCTGGTTTTAAAATATTAGATTTTCATCTATACTATTCGGAGTATAAAAAATCTTAGTCTTCAGCAATCATCTATGAATAGGGATTATTCGCGGTTTGATTCCCTCGCCAGCATCCTAGCAGGAACAGTAACGGTGGCAGGAATAGTCGTCTTTGCAGCAGCACCAGTTTTCGCAAAAACTCCCCAAGAAATTGCTAAAATTGCTGAATCAGTCACCCTTCAAATTAATGGAACAGATGGTCGTAGCGGGACGGGATTTATCATTGCCAAACAAGGCACGACTTACACGGTTTTGACAGCTAAGCACGTTGTTCCAAATAGTAAAGCTACCTATAAGATTCGCAGTTCTACGGGAAAAGAACATCAAGTAACCCGTGTTATACCATTACAAAAAACCGATAACGAACTGGATTTAGCAGTCGCAACATTTAACAGTACAGAAACTTATCGAGTTGTAACTTTAGGCGATTCCCTACAAGCAGAAAGCGGTACACAAATTTTTGTGATTGGCTATCCAAATAATAGATCGAGAAATCAGCCGAATCCTGAGTTTACACAGGGTTTTGTTACCAGTCGTTCTCCGACTCATAAGCGCGGTTATACCTTGCGTTATACTGCCATAACTCAAAAAGGAATGAGTGGAGGGCCTGTATTTGATGGGGAAGGGCGCGTAGTTGGGATTCATGGAGAAGGCGAACTAGATTTTTCGACAAATGATACAGGAGCATCTATAGATGCTATCTCCAAAACGGGATTTAATTCAGCAATTCCTATCAACACTTTTCTATCTAAATTATCCGAGGCTGGGTTAAATCGATCGGCTCTTTTGATAAATACCTCTCCAACTGCTACTGCACCTCTGAAACTGAACAATCCGCAAGATGCTAAGACTTATTATGTTCGCGGTTTAACTCGATTTGACAAGGGAGATTTGTCAGGTGCTGTTGCCGATTTTAACCAAGCGATTCAAACTCAATCTGATTATGTAGAAGCTTATTTTTATCGAGCACTGGCTTATTTTGATTTGAGACAAATGCCAAAAAGTATCGCTGATTATAGCAAGGCGATCGCCCTAAATGCCAGTTATGTCGATGCTTACTACAATCGGGGGCTGGTGTTGTCGGCATTGGGAGATAAACCGGGGGCGATCGCCGATTATACTCAAGTCATCCGCTTGGATCGAAACTTTGCAGCGGCTTACAACAACCGAGGATTAGCGCTTTCAGACTTGGGCGATCAAAAAGGGGCGATCGACGATTTCAATCAAGCGCTGCAAATCAATCCCGGTCGCGCTAACACTTATTTTAACAGAGGATTGGCGCTGTTTCGCATCAATAACGATCGCTCTGCCTTAGCTGATTATACTCAAGCAATTCAACTCAATCCCAGTTATGCAAAGGCTTTTGCTAACCGAGGAATTACGTTAGTGAGAATGGGAGATAGACAAGGGGCGATCGCCGATTTGCAGCAAGCGGCTCGTTTATTTAGGGCTCAAGGAATGAATGCAGATGCTCAAAAAGCATTAGATTTGATTGGGCAACTGCAAAGACAATAAACGTTACGATCTAATCATCGTACTTTAAGCAGAATGCTGCTAATTTGGTTGAATTTTGGCAATAACAAAAGGAGATTCTAGGTCGATCGACCAGTTTTCATCAATAACTTTGAGATTGGTATCTAAAATTAGAGTGAGTTCGCCAATTTCATCATCTTCCTCATCGTTAACTAAGTCCTTTTTGCTAGCAGATAGATCTGCTTTGAGTAAAATTTTCAGTTTAATCCAGTCAGAATTCGGGTGGTTGTTGGTGAGATTTGTGCCTATCGATCGACCGATTAGATCCGCACAGATTGGATGAATTAAAGCAATTTCTTCGTAAAATTTGTTATTGCTATCCCAGTAACCTCTTATTGTGTAATTGCAGGCTTCTAAATGTTGGGTGGCGATGCGATCTATATTAATAGGTGCTAAGAGTTTAGCAAGTTCATCCCAAATTTGGCGATCGGTCAAAGTTACTGCACTCATCAGCTTAATTCTCCGTTAATGACTTGTTTTGACACCAGGAAAGTGTAAAACTCCTTCAATAAACTTTCCATGATAGCGATAATCTCCACCCGATCCTAACACCTTAGATTTGAGATCGTATCCTTCTTGTTCCGAAGGAACAAGACCCATATTACCATCGGGCGGTACTCTACCATTTTGAATAGCTTTGAGATGTTTATTGGTTCCATCGTATCTTTGGCCGAGGCGGATTTGCTTTTTGCTAAAAGATACTAGCATATCAGCCAGCGTTTGATATACGATGTCAGGCTGAATGTCCGCCCAGTTATTGGGTAGAGATTCCATTCGGTTGTGTGCGATCGGGATTATTTTATTATACTAGACAGCGATAGGGGATATTTAACCCAGATCTAGTATTACCTTTTCCCCTAAAACCTCACCGTCACCAAAATCACCCGCCGAGGCTGATTTTCCGCTTCAATAGTATACTCAACCCGCCCAAAACCTTTCGGCCCCGGTTCAACTAAATCATAGCGAGATGTCACCGTACCTGCGGCTGTATCGTATTGAGCAAAAACAGCACCGGGATTCCTCCCAGCAGAAGCATCCGCATCCCCTCCCCAAGAGCCCCAATCATCCAATCGCGATCGAGTTGGTAAGACAGAAGCGGCGATTTCTGGAGGTGTTAATCTTTGATCGGCTAAGACTCTTTGAGCATTATGAATAGCGCACATTGTCGGCCCAGAAATTTTGGCATCGCTGTATTGATCTTCCCACTTTTGGACGAAGCCAAAGCCCACATTCGGGCCGACTTTATCCTGTCTTTGCCGCCCCCACAGCCGACTGGTATCTGATGCAAAATTGGAACCGCTGCCAGTTACGGCTAATTCGGTTCTTTGGCTGGTAAAATTACGGTTGACAAATTGTTTGTCTGCGGTGCGAATGGCGTTGGCGGCCGCTGGTTCTATTTTATTGCTAACATTACTATTGCCTTGTACGATCGGTGAGAGAACGCCGGGGATGGGTTGTGCTCCACAATGTTTTTGAATACCGTTGAAAACGCGATCGGCTGATAAGGCACTAATCGGAAATTCTAGGGAATAAGCTTCGGCAGGTTTGGGGAAAAAGATGCCGGATGTGGCGGAAGCAGCAAAAGAAGCGCCACCCCAGATGACAATCCGATTAAATTGACGGCGGCTGATACTCATAATTTATTTACTCCCTGGAGAGCTTGCCCCCGGCTCAAGTTGAGCTTTCATAAACCAGTATCTACCACTACCGCAATTTGTGGCTCTAGCACAAAATACTTCTACTGCTAGACTTTTGCCATTACTAATATTTACTAGCATTGTATTTACTTTACCTCGATCGCCAGTGCGAGAAGCTACTTGATTTCCGTCTACATAAACATCTATTCGTACCGGTGGGGCTTGCGAAGTGTCAGGAATCGCAAACTCGAATCGGAGAGAAGCGGGGCCGCCAGGAAGCCGACAAGTCATAGTAGTATCAGGGCTAATATATAAAACAGTGGTGTAAATTTGTCTGCCTACAGAAATATCTCGTTTCTCAGCACCCCAATCACCCGATCTTTTCACACATTGCAGGTCTTCCAAAGGAATGGGGCGCTGAGCCTGTGCCACTTGTGCGCCAACCGTCCCTAACATCACACATAACATCCCAGCGAGAAACAAACCGCTGAGCCACCGATCGCGCTTCATATAAAATATCCTCTCAACACCTTAATCAATTAATATAAAGGATGAGCTGTGTAGGAAAAATCCTGACTTTAGATAGATGACAAAATCAAAAATGTCACGATTGTACGAAATGTCAGGTATAATGAATGGCGTAAACTCCAGCTTTTCCCGAATCTATGGATATTGCAGAAGTCTTGACACTGGCAGATCAGCTAATTTTTGCTAAGACGGGAAAGCATTTAGATTATGTGCAAGATGCTATTCTGCGGGGAACATTAGAAGACGCAACTTACACGCAAATTGCTCAAGAAGTTTACTCAAGTCCAAGTCATGTCAGAAATGTCGGATCGGACCTTTGGAAAACACTTTCTAAAGGATTGAAAAAAAATATTACTAAAAATAATTTTAGGGCTGTATTAGAAAAGGGTATAGTTTATAATTATCAATCAGCAATTGTTGAAAATATAAGAGGCGAGAGTATAACAGTTAATAATAAGGTTAATGTTTGTCCTGAAAAAGTGCGATCGCCCAAAACACCCCAAAACCCCGAACCAACAGCAAAACAGCCCCGCATCGACTTAGGCGACGCACCAGAAATCTCGACATTTTTCGATCGCAAATCCGAACTCACAACCCTCGAAAACTGGATTTTAAGCCGCACCCGCCTCATCACCATCCTCGGCTTATCCGGTATTGGCAAAACCGCCCTGACTCTCGAACTAATCCCACAAATTCAACACGAATTCGACTGCATTATCTGGCGAAGCCTCCGCGACGCGCCACCCCTCGCATCACTCCAAACCGACATAATTAAATTCCTCTCCCAGCAGCAAGAAACTAACCCCCCCAATTCCCCCTTATCAAGGGGGGGCGAAGAGATTCAGCCTGCTTCTCCCAGGCGTGGCGAAGAGATTCAACCTCTTTCTCCCCCCCTTAGCAAGGGGGGGTTGGGGGGGGTAATCCACCATTTACGATCGCAGCGCTGTCTCATCATCCTCGATGATGTCCAAACAATCTTCAGCAGCCAACAACTAGCAGGAAACTACAAACCAGGCTATGAAAACTATGGCGCATTCTTCAAACAAATAGCAGAATCATGCCACAACAGTTGCATAATCTTGATTAGTTGGGAAAAACCCAGAGAAATTGCCGCATTAGAAAGCCACCAGAAAAATTGTCAAACATTGCAACTCAATGGTTTAGGCGAATCAGCGCGAGAAATCTTCACAGAAAAAGGCTTAGCAGAATCAGAAAACTGGTCAAAATTGATCGACCTTTACCAAGGAAATCCCTTGTGGTTAAATACAATAGCCGCTGCAATTCAAGACTTATTCAACGGCAAAGTTTCTGAATTTTTATCCTATGATAGCCTAGTTTTAGGAGACTTAGAATATTTATTGCACCAACATTTTCAGCGTTTGTCCGACTCCGAAAAACAAGTAATGTCCTGGTTGGCAAATCAAAACAAAGCAGTCGAAATCTCAAAAAAGCCAGCCCTGCTGGAATTATCCCCTTCAGAATTCCTAAAAGCCGTGGAATCCTTGAGACGGAGGTTGTTAATCGAAAAAGTCCAAAAAGGATCTCGAACCCTGTTTGCAGTCCAACGGGCGATCGCAGAATACTTAAACAGTTGACAGTTGACAGTTGACAGTTGACAGTTGACCATTCGGCTACGCTCAGGGCAGGCAGTTGATAGTTGACAGTTGACAGCAAACAGTTGATAGCGAGGTTATAACTGTAAAACATCCAAACACATCAGCGTTAATCTGCGTTCATCAGCGGTTAAAAAATAAAAAAATCAATAACAACGATCGCCCTTCTACATAAAAGAGCGATCGCCTATTTTTGGGGAATGGCGATCTCTTCAAATCTATATTCAAGCAAACAGCAAATTTTCTACTAAAGTTTTAGGTTCTGGGAGAGATTTACCATCTACCTGATATTCTTCAACTAAAAGCTCTAATACCTCTACTGCATTCTGCAAAGCGGCTTCGTAGGTATCTCCATGAGTGTGGAACTGCTGAGATGGAAAATCAGGTAAGTGAACTAGATAGCAGTTATCTTCATCCGACCATTGAATAACAATTATATAAGGTAATTTCATGATTCAGGTTCCTCTTCTTCAATTGCTTTCAATATTCCAAGTTTTCGATTAACTTCTCTCTCTAAATACAGTTTCGCATCATCGCCATCATTGCCAGCAATGGTAATTGGTTCAGTAGGTAGTAAAGGATGAACCCATCTTGTATGGCTGCCTTTTGCCGAACGATAAGTAAACCCAGCTTTTAGCAGCAAGCTTTTGAGTTCTCGAATCTTTTTGGGCATAAACAGACATTAAAATTGTGGCTAGGCGACGAAAATACTTTAATCATATTCCAGAAAGTAGGGTTTGTCCAAACGTACCCTACTACATGAATTTGAAGTAGTTTCAGCGTTAATCCGCGTTCATCAGCGGTTAAAAAATAAAAAATCTAACTTTTCCCAAAACTTGTATCAAACATCCCCGTTTAGCCCTAAAATGAAAAAGACTGACTAGCCAACAATGCCCTATGTTTGAAGCACTTGCCGATCGACTCGAATCCACCTGGAAAAAACTGCGCGGACAAAATAAAATCTCCGAGAGCAACATCCAAGACGCGCTCAAAGAAGTCCGCCGCGCCCTCCTGGAAGCCGATGTCAACCTCCAAGTCGTCAAAAACTTCATTTCAGAAGTAGCGGCCAAAGCACAAGGCGCAGAAGTCGTCTCAGGCGTCCGTCCCGACCAACAATTCATCAAAATAGTCCACGACGAACTCGTCCGCGTCATGGGGGAAACCAACGTACCCCTCGCCACCGCCGACTCCGGGCCCACAGTCATCCTGATGGCCGGTTTGCAAGGAACCGGGAAAACCACAGCCACCGCCAAACTAGCGCTGCACCTCCGCAAGCAAAATCGTACCGCACTGCTAGTCGCCACCGACATTTATCGACCAGCGGCGATCGACCAATTGCTGACTCTCGGCAAACAAATCGACGTACCAGTATTTGAACTAGGCACCGATACTGACCCCGTAGAAATTGCCCGCCAAGGCATCGAACACGGCAAACAACTAGGCGTCGATACAATCATCGTCGATACAGCAGGCCGCCTGCAAATCGACCAAGACATGATGGCCGAATTGCTTCGCATCAAACAAACAGTACAACCCCACGAAACGCTGTTAGTTGTTGATGCCATGACCGGCCAAGAAGCAGCGAATTTAACCCGCACTTTTCACGACCAAATCGGTATTACCGGCGCCATCTTAACCAAATTAGACGGCGACAGTCGCGGCGGTGCAGCCCTCTCAGTGCGACAAATATCCGGCGCGCCAATTAAATTTGTCGGAGTCGGCGAAAAAGTGGAAGCATTGCAACCATTTTATCCCGATCGCATGGCATCGAGAATTCTCGGTATGGGCGATGTCTTGACGCTAGTCGAAAGAGCTCAAGAAGAATTCGACATCGCCGATGCCGAAAAAATGCAAGAGAAAATGCTCACGGCAAAGTTTGACTTTACCGACTTTCTCAAGCAAACCAGACTACTAAAAAATATGGGTTCCCTAGGCGGCATCATGAAAATGATTCCGGGGATGAACAAACTCACCGATGAACAAATGCGGCAAGGCGAAGTGCAGCTAAAACGCACGGAAGCCATGATTAATTCCATGACAACTGAAGAACGCCGCCATCCCGAACTTTTAGCAAGTTCTCCATCCCGCCGCCGCCGCATCGGAAAAGGCGCAGGCTACGCAGAAAACGACGTAACAAAACTCGTTAGTGACTTCCAAAAAATGCGTACCATGATGCAGCAAATGAGTCAAGGTAACTTTACAGGAATGGGAGGATTGCCGGGAATGCCGGGAATGCCGGGAATGCAAGGAATGCAGGGAATGGGCGGCCAGAAGAAAAAGAAAAAAAACAAGCCTAAAAAAGGTTTTGGTCAGTTGTAAAAAATGGTTCGTAGTTAGGACTTCAGTCCTCTCTTTGATGCGGACTGAAGTCCTCACTACAAACCTATGGAAACCGTAGGGTGCGTCGCTATTGATAATTTGCACATCAGCTTGAAAAGCTCATAGCGACGCACCCTACACAATAGTTTTTTTGTTACCAATTTTTACCCAAAAAAGGCTGCAATTGAATATGGTACAAACATTTACTCAACCAGAAACCATATCTCTAGAAGTGCCGAATTCGATCGCCCTGCTTGTAAGTTGCGAGCAATTCGAGGCCCTAGCATTGGCAAATCCCGACTTAAGATTAGAAAGAACCACAGAAGGAGAATTAATAGTGAATCCACCCACCGGCGGAGAATCCAGCGAAAGGAATTTCAACATTACCGGGCAACTTGCTCGCTGGTGCGATGACAACGAGGATTTAGGATCGGGTTTTGACTCTTCGGGAGGATTCATCCTTCCTAACGGTGCTAACCGTTCTCCCGACGCTTCCTGGGTGAGTCGAGAACGCCTCGAAGCCTTGACACCCAAACAGCGAAAAGGCTTCGTTCCCCTATGTCCGGACTTTGTAGTAGAATTGCGATCGGCATCTGACAGTCTCTCCACCCTCCAAACAAAGATGCGAGAATATATTGACAATGGTGCGAGATTGGGCTGGTTAATGTATTGCCAGGATTTGTGTTGAATTTAAGGCGAGTTTGGGGTTAAATTTACGGAGAAGTTGCTATGGTACAAACATTTACTCAACTAGAAACCATATCTCTAGAAGTGCCGAATTCGATCGCCCTAACCGTCACCGGCGACCAATTCGAGGCCTTAGTATTCGCAAATCCCGACTTGAGATTAGAAAGAACCGCACAAGGAGAATTAATAGTGAATCCACCCACAGGAGGCGAATCCAGTAGCCGCAACCTCAGCATCAGCGGGCAACTCGGCAACTGGTGCGAAACACACGAAGATTTAGGAGAAGGCTTTGACTCTTCGGGAGGATTCATCCTTCCTAACGGTGCAACCCGTTCTCCCGATGCTTCTTGGGTGAGTCGAGCTCGCTGGGAAGCACTAACTGCAAAAGAACGAAAAGGCTTCGTTCCCCTATGTCCCGACTTTGTAGTAGAATTGCGATCGGCATCTGACAGTCTCTCCACCCTCCAAACAAAGATGCGAGAATATATTGACAATGGTGCGAGATTGGGCTGGTTACGGGATTTGTGTTGAATTTAAGACGAGTTTGGCGTTAAATTTCCTGTACGCCCCCATACCAGAAGATGGCGCCCGAGTTCTGGCCCAGAGAGATATTTGGCTTTGTCAGGCCACGATAGATTTAGCTGTTACCTTACAGCTTTTGATGCGATGATTTTTAATGCCATTGGCCTCAAGTCCTAACTGCGAACCACGGACATCACGAGTTTTACAGAACTTTACGTAGCTTGAGAGCGATCGACCAACAATAAGCTTTAGACTTTTAAACAAATGTCGCTAATTCCAGAAATCCGGACTTTAATCTACCGTAAAAAAACATTATGTTTCCAACTCACCGCCCCCGCCGCCTCCGCAACCATCCCCAACTCCGCCGGATGGTACGCGAAAATATCTTGACAACCAGCGACTTAATTTACCCCCTATTTGCCGTACCAGGGGAAGCTTTTGCCAAAGAAGTCAGATCGATGCCCGGAGTTTACCAGCTATCGGTAGACAAAATCGTAGAAGAAGCAAAAGAAGTTTACGATCTCGGTATTCCCGCGATTATTTTATTCGGCATTCCCGCAGACAAAGATACAGACGCGACAGGTGCTTGGCACGATTGTGGCATCGTCCAAAAAGCGACGGCAGCAGTTAAAGCAGCCGTACCAGATTTAATTGTTATGGTCGATACTTGTCTGTGCGAATATACGAGTCACGGTCACTGTGGCTATTTGGAAGTCGGAGATTTAAGCGGCCGAGTTTTGAACGATCCGACGCTAGAATTGCTGAAAAAAACAGCCGTTGCTCAAGCTCAAGCTGGTGCAGATATTATTGCACCTTCGGGAATGATGGACGGTTTTGTGGGAGCAATTCGCGAAGGATTGGACTCGGCTGGATTTGAAGATCTTCCCATCATGTCCTACGCGGCAAAATATGCCTCAGCTTATTATGGCCCGTTCCGGGATGCGGCGGATTCGGCTCCGCAATTTGGCGATCGGCGCACCTATCAAATGGATCCAGGAAATGGCCGGGAAGCTCTCAAAGAAATTGCTCTGGACATTGCTGAAGGTGCGGATATGCTAATGGTTAAACCCGCTTTAGCGTACATGGACATTATCTGGCGCGTCAAGGAAGCCACTAATTTGCCAGTTGCTGCTTACAACGTTTCTGGAGAATACGCGATGGTGAAAGCCGCCGCCCTCAACGGTTGGATTGATGAAGAAAGAGTGGTGATGGAAACCTTGACAGGATTCAAGCGTGCTGGTACCGATTTGATTTTGACTTATCACGCTAAAGATGCCGCCCGCTGGCTGCAAAACTGAGACATTCGTGATGCCCGAATACCTTTGAACTCGGAATACCGGGCGGTTGAAACCGCGTCTATACACACAAAACCCGCCTCCGCGGGTTGAAGACAAGGAGGTAAAAATTACGCGATCTTCTTTAGGAATACTGGGCGGTTGAAACCGCGTCTATACACACAAAACCCGCCTCCGCGGGTTGAAGACAAGGAGGTACAAATTACGCGATCTTCTTTAGTCCGCGGAGGCGGACTTCACTTGTCTAGAAGCGGTTTCAACCGCCGTCTAATCTTTATACAAAAAAGTATTAATAATTACGGAAATTAGTTGCGTTTTGTGTATAAATAAAAATAGTTTTGTAAATCGGGAATTCAATCATCGATCGTTCCCAAGCAAAATTAACTTTCACTCCTGCAAGACAGTAAAAGTAACACAGTTTAGATAAAACTTACAGGCACATTGAGCATGACATCAACGACTAGGGATTCCAGTCAGATTCAATTTTGCACAAGTCGCGATCGCGTTGACATCCCACAAATCCAAGAACTATTTAAAGCAGCGGCCTTTTGGGCGAGGGCGCGCAAGATAGAAGATTGGGAAATTGCGATCGCCAACAGCGAACCAGTTGTGACAGTTTGGGATGGCCCGCAGGCGATCGGCTTTGCCAGAGCCACCTCAGACGGCATCTATCGAGCCACCATCTGGGATGTCGCCATTCATCCAGATTACCAAGGTGCAGGACTCGGCCGCAAATTAGTGCAAACTGTCTTGAGTCACCCTCGGATGTGCCGAGTAGAGCGAGTTTACCTGATGACAACTTACAAACAAAGCTTCTACGAGCGCATCGGTTTTCAGCATAACGCCAGCACTACAATGGTACTTGAAAATCAGCTTTTAGAAGAGAATATCGAATTAGAAATTAGCAAAGGCGAATTGCTAACTGCTATTTGCTAAACCAGCACAAAAGTCCCACCCAAATCTATAAAATGTAGGTGCGCCGCAGCGCACCTTACTACTTATTAATTATTATCCACAATCAGCCACAAGACAGTCGTTTTCCTACAATTAATTGAGCGATAGTTATCTCAAATCCGTTAGGATCGGAATGATATAAACGGAGGACACGGCAGTGTCGTTTCCCTACCATCGATCGCGGTAGGGACACGGCACTGCCGTGTCCTCTATATTATTTCGGCAAAGCCGGAATGGATATTAATCAGTTACAAAGTCAGTTGCCGAACTTCCTCGATCACAAAGTTGCCAAAGGAATAGAACATTGAGTGCGGTTAAAATTGGACTCTTCCGACTCAGAAGGCACAGCCAAAACTTCCAACTTTCCCTTCATCAAAGTTAAAAGTGTCTGATTCATCAACAACCTCATGCCAGAAGAGACGTGAGAATTATCGCTGCTCTTAGTAGCATCCGACTCCAAATCATGCTTCAGCAAATCCCAAGATTCGCTCCAAGCACTAACCGAGCGCTGATCGTCCACCCAAATATGAACGCATCCAGATTCCGGCGAAGAATGTGCAGAAACAGAAATACTTCCCTCCTCCATCTGAGCAATAGCAGTATCTATCAAATTGACTAAAACTTGCCTAAACCTCGGCAAATCTGCCAATACATAAATGCCCGGATCGGGTGGCAATATCTCCAGACGAATGCTGCGATTAGCAGCTTGTAAGTAAGTTAAATCATCAATTTCATCAAAAACCTTAGCTAACTGAATCGGCTCAATATCCATCGTGTCAGTGCCGTGTTCAGTTTTAGCAACAGAGATAATTTCATCTATCAATTTCACCAGCTTGAGTGCTGCAACGTGAGCTTGTTCGACAAACTCTCGCTCCTCAGCAGGATCGTCGCACAAATCCGACAGAATTAATTGGAGCGTACCAATCATAGTGCTCAGGGGCGATCGCAACTCGTGAGAAGTTCGAGCCAAAAAGCCCGCCTTAAATAGACTCATCTCCGATGCCATCTGATAAGCCAATTGAGTTTGCTTCAGTTGATCGGAAAGGGCATCAAACTTCTCTAAATCATTTTCTTGAGGAGTTGGAGGCACATAGGGAGCAGGTTCTGGCTGTTGCGAGCTTTTTTGCTGCCTGCGCCAAATCAAACTGCTTCCGAAACCCAGTCCGAGTCCCATACCTAAATATATCAAGTCGCTCCAGCCGATCGGCGCCATATTACTTTGCCTAGGAGTTTAGCTTTTAGCATTCTAGCTCGATCGCGCCTTGTCGCAATATTTCCCAACCGCCACCAGTCCATTTAGCCACAGTCGAAGGCAAACTCGAAGCCGTCGGTGCGGTTGGCGCTGTTGCTAATTCAGTAGCAACTAATGTCAAAACTTCGGGAAACTGTGCCTCAATTTCTGCCACCGACTCTAGAGGCGCTTGGCCTGATAAATTAGCACTGGTAGTTGCCAAAGGGCCTGTCTGCCCTAAAATCTGGAGTGCAAGGGGAAAGTTAGGCACTCGTACTCCGATCGTAGTGCGATCGATCGCATTCATGGCAGCCGGCACCAGTGGCGAAGCCGGCAGCACCAAAGTTAACGCCCCAGGCCAATAGGATGCGGCCATTTGCTGCCACAAATTGAACTCTGCTGGACTCCCCTGCACGTAAGGCCACAAAGCCTCAGCCGATGCAGCCATCAAAATCAGCGGTTTGTCTTGACGGCGCCCTTTAGCTGCAAAAATCAACTCCGCGCGATCGGGCCGCGTCGCCAAAGCGGGTACAGTATCGGTAGGAAAGCTGACAATATAATCTCCTGAAATTGCCCCTTGAATCAAGGAGGCGATCGAAACTTGAGTCATCCGATTTTAGATTGTAGATTTTAGGTTTTAGATTTTAGATTTTGCATAAATCTTTGATTGATAAGTTAACCACAGATGTCAAGCAGATCAACACAGATCGACGCAGATAATTTCAAGATCGGAGAGCGAATAAATCCCATGCAAGTCTATTTTAGAATTGCAGCATATTTTTGGAATCTAAAGACGATAGGCTAAAGCAAAGCGATCGATTCCTGCTAAATCCGAAAATATCTGAACTTCACCGTAACTCCCGTGACTTTGTAGCAGATCAGCCACCGCCGTTTCTTGTCCCGCCATCATCTCAACCAACCAAACTCCCCCAGATTCCAAATAATCGGGAGCCGTTTCTACCAAATGCCGGATGCAATCTAAGCCGTCCAAACCGCCATCTAAGGCCAGGTGAGGTTCGTGCTTCAAAACTTCCGGTTGCAGAGTCAGCACCGTGCTGCTGGGAATGTAAGGCGGGTTAGACACCATGCCGCTAACTTTACCCTTGAGAAATTCTAGCGGTTCCCACCACAAACCTTGATAAAAATTAATTCGCGATCCAAAGCCTAAATTCTCAGCATTCAGTCGAGCCACTGCCAAAGCTTCCGAACTGCAATCTACTGCATGAACCGTAGTATTTGTCAACGCAGAAGCCAAGCCGATCGCGATCGCCCCACTGCCGGTTCCCAAATCCACCCAATCCGATTTGGCAAATTCTCCCCCCCCAAGCTGGGATACGTTTAAATCTTCTCCCCCCCTTGATAAGGGGGGGTTGGGGGGGGTAGATTTTTGATTGATATTTTCTGCTTCTAAACGGCTTTTCACAGCATCCACAGCCAAATCGATCAGCAATTCCGTTTCAGGACGAGGAATTAGCACCGCCGGCGTTACTTTCAGCGAAAAATCCCGCCAATGTGCAACTCCCGTTAAATACTGCACCGGCACCCGTTCCTGCAACCGTCGCTGCCAAAGTCGATCGAGTTCTGATACAGACAACTTTAATTCAATTTTTGGCAAATCTTTAAACGACTCCAAACGCAGAGCCAACTTATCCAAACCTGCCAGCTCTTGCAGCAGCCAGTCGAGTTCTACTTGGGGAATCTCAGAGGCGATCGCATCAATCTTAGCTTGATTCACCCACTGCCAAAGCTCTAAACCGGAAACAAACATAAGACTTTTTGGTAATTGGTAATTGGTAATTGGTAATTGGTAATTGGTAATTGGTAATTGGTAATTGGTAATTGGTAATTGGTAATTG
>NZ_JAEQCB010000052.1:0-29496 GCF_020738785.1 Microcoleus sp. PH2017_05_CCC_O_A
GGGGTTGTCTCTTTCATGGGTCATTTTTTAACGTTATCTGCTTGCTATGTAAGCATTATAACCTATTTTTATCGTATTTTCTGTTTAAGTCCCGTTAATAAATTTTTGCAAAACCCGATTAAAGCGATTTCTCTGTTCTGCTGGCGGGAGATCTGGTAGGGGTGGTTGGGAACCAATAATTAGTTCTACTTCAGGAATAACTTCAACGATTACCCCTCCAGCTTCCCCTAATGACCCTTGTAACTTCTCTCGCCATTTGCTAATTTCTGCATCGCTTTCTGTTAGTAACTGCCGCACTAACGAACGAAATGCCTGAATTAAGGATGCGTAGGGAGTATCTCGTTGAAATTGGTCAAACTTACCAGCAATAAAATAACCGTGTTGGCGAGTCAGTGGCCTATATATCTCCTGGATTAATACTGTTTTTCCAATCCCAGAATATCCAGAAACCAGCATCATTTCACTGGTTCCTTGGCTGACTCGCTCGAAAGCAGCTAATAGGGCAGAAATTTCCCGCTCTCGCCCGTACAGTTTTTGGGGAATTTGAAATCGATCGGAAATCTCGTGCCGATCGATCGGGAAAGGGTCGATTTGCTCTTTAGTCTGCCACTGTCTGAGACATTCTTGTAAATCTGCCTCGATATTATATGCTGACAAGTAGCGTTCCTCAGCATTTTTGGCCATTAATTTCAACACGATAGTTGAAATAATTGGTGGAACTTCTGGTTTGAGTTCGTGCGGCGGGAGAGGTTGTTTGGCAATATGAGAGTGTACTAATTCCAAAACATCATTTGTAGGAAAGGGTAACTGTCCCGTTAGTAATTCATAAAAGGTTATCCCCAGCGAGTAAAAATCAGTGCGGTAATCGATCGATCGATTCATGCGACCTGTTTGTTCTGGCGAGATATAAGCTAGCGTTCCTTCTAACACGTTCGGGTTAAGAAAGGTTGGGTTTTCTCGCGACAGTGTTGTGGAAATTCCAAAATCAATTAGCTTCAGCTTACCTGTCTGCTGATTGAAAATAATATTTGATGGGTTAATATCTTTGTGGATAATATACTGCTGGTGAACCTGACCCAGAATGTCAACAATCTCAATGGCCAGATTGAGAAATTCAGCAATTGTAAATTGCTTCTTAGCGATTATCTGATTGAGGGATTCGCCGCCAAAATCTTCTAACTCAATTACCCAGTGATTTTCTAGGTTTTGGAATCTGTAAACATCTATGACGCCTGGTAAGTTAATGTTTTGGGTTATTTCATACTCTCGCTTAAACCAGGCAATTTTTTCAGGGGAAGGATAGGCTTGTTTGAGCATTTTTAGGATAACAGGCAGATTGTCTGCTTGCCGATATCCGCGATAGACTAAGGAGTTACTGCTCTCATGCAGTTTTTCAGTAATTTGGTAATTGTGCATAGTAAGGTTTTTATGATAAAAAACCGCAACAAGTGCGGTTTGAGATGGTCAAATATCAATCTACTTTCCCAAGTGTAGAAAATTATTAGTGGTTTGACTTCAAATCCACATTCTAGTCAGAGTCAGGTTCGGGGTCTGGCGGTGGAGAAGGAGGAAAAGGGTCTGGATCTGGCAAGGGATCGCGGCCGGGATCGACTAAAGTAATAGCAAACGGAACTCGTTCCTCTGCAAAGATTGCGGCAATTGTAGCATTTTCACCACTCATCATTGCGGTTTGTTCTGCTTCCGTTAAACCCACTTCGTCCATTAAGGAACTGGGGTTATTGATGAAAGCACTTTGTTTCTTGGGGTCAAGTGCTAAATCTGTTAATAAATCCAATAGGTTACTCATGGGATATTCTCCTAAATCTCTCAGGTCGCGAACAGTGAAGAACTAAACTAATCGTCATTAATTTTTTCAGTTGATTTTCTGGCAATTAAGGGTTTCATTAATTGGGTTCAGAAAATTTTAACACTATTCCATCATCGTGCAACTTTTTAAATATCTTTGCTCTGTCTTCATGTGAAAACACTGGAGTTTGATAAAGCCTTTCTGTAACGTAGTAAGGATTGATGAGGAATGCAAGCTCTAGATAAGCTGTTTCTGTACCAATATTACTTTTGTTTCCCAGAAGATGGCTTACTTCACAAAGAAAGAAAAGAATATAACTCCACATCTCTGTCAGCTCAAAGTTTTTCCATAGCCATAATTGTGCCTCTGTTTTTTTTACACCTAAATCAGGTTGTTTTATCACATCTTCTAAAACAAGCTTCTTTAATCTATGTCCCTCCTCAGCATGACTATTTATCAATTTCAACTGTTCTATACTAACTGACGGTTTTGGAACATTAATTTGATGTCGCAATAGCTTTTTACATTTTTGGCAAAACTCCACTTCTGTATCTTCAAAAAACTGCTCTAATTTTCTGTGAATATTTTTAATGTCATTTGGTTTTAATGACCCTCTTTCTTCCTTCTTTTGGTTAGCCTCAATTATGGTGAGAATTAGCTTAGCCATCAAGTCACCTGGACTAAGTATCAAAGCTTGTTGGAGAAAAGCGATCGCCCTAACGTAGTGTCTTTTTTTATCCTCTGGGTCTGATTGTTTCTTGGTCAAATAAAAAGACAAGAAAGCGTGTTCGTAAAGATTTACTCTGCCACTTTTTAAGAATGGAACGGGAGAAGAAGACTGTTGCATAATCTCCATATTCGGAGCTATTACAGCTTCAACTTCCACATCCCAGAATGAATTTTCGTAGTCTTGAGCCAATCTGTAAACTGTCGATCGCATACCCCATGCCCAAGCGTATGTAGGCATGAGTTCAATCGCTCTGTTAAGGCATTTCAAAGCGTCTTCTGCGTGTTGTTGTATCTTTTCTTTTCCGCAAGAATTCTCTGGATTAGGTTGCTGAGATATCGGCTCATTCAGGAATTGGCTGATACCCTTAGTTATATACAGGCGATGGGTTGCCCCCAAGTGAGCTAATGCCCACGCGTAGTTGCAGTCTTCTGGCGATCTAGCATCAAGCGCTTTTTGGAAATTATCTATAGCTAATTCAACATATTCTGGCCTTTTGTTATTTTCCGTAATTGCTCGAAGACGATAGGTTTCACCTAGCTGTGCATGAGCCCAGAAATACCTATCGTTTTTGTCGATCGCTTTCTTTAAATAATGTTCTGCTTTCCCATAATCCATCAAATGGTAATAGGTTGCTCCTAAGTGAGCATTAACCCAAGCATTGTCAGGATACATTTGGAGTTGTTCAAAGATCTCGATCGCCTGTTCGTAAGCCCCTGACAAGCGAAGAGTTTCTGCTTGTTGAGCCATCATCATATCGCTGATATCCATCTGCATAAAATTATCCTGAAAAGACACTTGATGTTTAATTACTTGAAATTTGTTTTCTCAAACACTTAACTTGCGAGCAATGCCAGAGTTTTCGGGTGATCCCGCCACTCCAACCAAGCCGGATCGTGGCCGACTAACTCAATGGCTTCATCATTAATCGGAATAGCTTCCTGCAAATACTGCCATGCTCGATCGCAGTTACCTTCCAAAATTTCTAAGCCGCAGAGGCGATACAGAATATTTCCCCGATCGCCAGTTTCCCATTGAGAAAGCAAAGCCGTTCGCGTTCGATCGATTTCGCTTTTTGCCGCCTCCAATCCCTGCCAGCGCGCCTTAGATATTGCGATACAGTACAAAGCTGTAGTATCGTCAGCAACCTCTAGCAACCTTTGTTCGCAACAGGCGATCGCCTCAGAATATTGGCCGTCATAGCAAAAGATTAATCCTTTCTCAATCAGCCAATTTTTCCCACCAAAAATGGTTTTGTCAAAGGCGACTGTTCGATCGAAATCAATCAGCGATTGCTTGTAGCACTTCATCAATTCATAGATGCGGCAGCGATAAGCCAGCGCCCAAACGTAATCCGATTGATGCTCGATCGCTCGATCCAGATCGGTCAGTGCCTTTGTGTAGTATGCTTCTCCCAGAAAGCGGTAAGTTACGCCTCGATGCGCGATCGCCCAAATATAATCCGGATTGAGTTCAATGGCGCGGTTGAAATCTGCTAGAGCCTCCTCATAGCGTTTCATCAGATAATAGGTTTCGCCTCGGTGCGCGATCGCCCAAGCACTGTCAGCCTGCAACTCGATCGATCGGTTGAAATCGTCTAAAGCTGCTTCAAAATGTCCCGTCAGCCGCTGGTTTTCACCACTATGAGCCAGAGCCTTAGCATCGTCAGGGTTTTGTTCTATATAAAGCGACCTTACCACATTTTTTCTCCTCTAACACATACACTTTTTGTCCAGCAGATAAAAAGTGTAGTTTTTACTACATTCTCTTGGCAAAATACCTTAAGTTTCTTTAACAAAAGACATACCCAACCGCGCCATCATTTCACTGTTTACAGGTGCTGGCGCTTGAGGCGGAACGTAAAGTGTCGAAACTAAAGTAACGCGAATTCCTGCCAGTTTAGACAGAGGAATATAACCGGATAATAAACTGCTGCTTCGTAAACAATTATTTCGTGTTCAGAACCATAGTATGTTTCTAACACTTCAGCTAACACCGTTAGGCCGCGCAGTTGGCTTTCTTCCCGATAAAAACCCAGATTGCCGATCGTCGCAATCTGCCACAAAATTAAAGCACTGGTTGGGTCAAATTTACGCTGCCGAATCAGAAAGTCAGTGGCTTCAAAACTTTGACATCCGTTGCGCCCTGGGTCAAGACCCAAGTCAGCAAACAAGCAATCTTCCGCTGAAATTCCCGGTAACATTTGCGCCCTAAAACCTTCACGACGCGCCTGTTTAATCGCTGCATGGGTGGGGTCAGCAAAAACGCCCGGATGACCGTAAAAAACAGCACACACATTCAATCCCTGACGAACTTCAGCCAAAATGCGATCGACCATCTCCCGATATGTCTCTCTGCGCCGCTGATTGTCGGTATTGTAAGGCAGGGCTTGGGCCGTGGCGTTGAGTGTATGCAGCCATTTTCCAGTAATCGGGTCAGCTACAGCGAACAAAACCTTGTCGGCTTGCTCGATCGACGCCTTTGCAGCTAAGGTCAGATGACCAACCAATTGAATCCCGGTACCAACAACAGTTAAAGAACCCGTTTTCAAACGCAACCTCCTCCAATGCTACTGAATCGATAGCCAAAATACTCCCAATACAACTGGCAACTCACCGCCGCCAGATTGCCTTGTAAATTTACCAACCCCATACCTTCCAACTTAGAGGCCTCCACTAAACCCAACTCTACAGGTATACTGCTTTTCACCACTCGCACAAAGGCTGCTAGCAATTCAGGCTCCTGTTGTAGGTTCCACAATTCTCGTTGTAAGCGATCGCTATAAATTCCCGCTGCAATACCAGAGGTTTGCAGCACTTGCTCGGGAGTCACATCTCCGAGCCCAATATGATAAAGAGCTAATCGTATTAAATAGGGATTTCCGTTTACCAAAGCCACCAGTTGTTTAGCATTTTCAGCAGACAAATCCAGTCCTTGCCGTTTGGCTAAATTCTGTACTTGCTCGCTATTAAATGGCGGCAGTTCGATCGGTAGCCCGACATTAAACGGCGATCTATTCGCACTCAGCGGAATATATATCTCAGCCGAGTGCACTACGACTAACCGCAGTTTTCGCCAAATTTCCCGATTCTTTGCTTCCTCGTGCCAACTTCGCAAAAGCCCGAAAAAGTCGCTCGCCAGGTTGGAATAGGGAAACAAGCGATCGATATCGTCTAAAGCTAAAACTATAGGCTTATCTGTTGCAGCCAGCAGATACTCCTCAAAATACATCTTGCAACTAAGCTGACTGCCAAAAAGTTCATCCCAATATTCCGCCATCTGATTTTCCAGTTGCAAACCCAAACCGACGTTGGCACAAAACCACCGCAAGAATTTATCTAAATCTAGGACGATTTCTCTATCTGCTAACTGAAAATTTATCGCAATCGTTTGATAGCCTTGCTCGGCAGCTTTCTCTAGAATCCTTGCCATGAGGGAGGTTTTCCCCATCCGCCTGGGAGCTTGGATGCGGATTAGCGCTCCCGGTTGCAAAATTGTCTTGTAACACTGAGATTCAATTGGCTGACGCTCCACATAAAAAGACGAATCCAGGGGAACTTGGCCTAATGGTAATTCCAACTCTATGTCTTTTTCTGGTTTGGGCGGGGTATGGGATGCTTTAACCCCGTCACTCTGAGGAAACACCCTGGCATAATCACTGGGCTCCAGAATCAGACTAAAAGCGCTGAAGCACCTTTTTAGCGTGTTGCGATCGACACCAGCTTCGCGAGTGTATATTTTCATCACAGTATTCACAGCTAACCGCGTGCGATCGCTTATTTGTTCCAAAGTATACCGATTCCCGCTATTTTGCTCGAATTCTGCCTTTGTTTTGGCTGCCTCTAATTTCTCTAATCCTTGTAGGGTAAGGATTACACCGCGTTGGCGCTTATCTTTTTCTTTGTGTTGAGCTTGTAACAATATCATGTGATGATGATTGATTTCCCAAGATTATAAAAATTTTATCAAGTTAAGCAACTTAGCAGTTAGATAGAAAAACTTACAAATGCGCCAAACCCTAGCTCCGGGGGAGTTTGGTTAATTGCCGATCGCAAATCTTAAGTTGCGATCTTAAATAGCTAAATTTGAGTGGTGCGATCGGTCTCGGCAGTGCAAAATGATACTGTCTGGCTAGCCAATATTATTGGTAAGCCTGAATTAAACTGCGATCGGGTAAAGCAGCTAAAACTGCTACTAGATCCGGCCTATGAAAATTTAGCGTGTAGTTTTACCGAATATTTAGGGTGCTTTACTAAACCCTGGTGTTAAGCAGCTTTGATGGAACGATCGCGGTGGTGACGACTAACCGCATACTCAAAGAACACTTGAAGCTTACAACCAGAATAATTGTGACTCATCGCTCTGTCTTTCCTCAGTAGAAAGGCTCTGATTGTCCTGGGCAAAAACTGTCAGGCAGTTGAATTATTGCGAAGCTTTTACTAACTTTAGGTATTAGAAATGACATCCTGTTCTCAATCATTTACGATTTCAAAGCAGCGCGATTGCTCGTTAGATCTAATCACAACTTTTTGGCAGCAATGGCAACAGTATCGAAACTCTCTTTACCGTTGCTGTATCAAGTGGATGGGTGGGAACTTTATTGATGCTGAAGATGCACTTAGTCGGGCGATGCTGAAAGCTTGGGAAAAGGTGCAAAAGTATGCAGCGGGCGAAATTGCTAATTTTAAGGCTTGGTTGACAAAACTGACTCATAACCTCTGCATAGATATTTATAGAGAACGCAGTCGGGGTGCGAATCGAGTTGAGGATATAGAAGCGATTCCACAGAAACAAGGACTGGTTTCCTTTGAGCATACGCCAGAAATGGCATTGGAGGCCCACGAGCAAAAGATTGTGATTCGCCGTGCAATTGATAACTTATCGATTAGGCTGCGCGAGACGTTTATCCTGCACTTTTATGGGGAACTTTCTCATCAAGAGATTGCCCAACAGCAAGAGATTTCCTACCAGAATGTCTGCAAGCGGATTTCCCAGGCGCGGAAGATTTTGCGAGAGGTATTGAGGGGATATTTTATCGGAGAGGAGAGGGCGGATACGGATAAATCTGTTCCACCGACAGCAACGGAATCGGCAATTGGGGAAATGTCCCAAGGGAATGCAGCAGTTGAAGCGATCGCAGGTGAGACGGTAGTTTCAGTTGCAGTGCAGAAAGTGGAGACTGTGGTGAGTGAGGAATTAATTGAGGTAGTGCGATCGCAGCAGCAGTCGAAGTCGGATTCTGTTGTAGCGACTGCTGACGGGAGGCTATACCAAATCCGGGTTAAAAACCCCTTGATTTTTGAAGATGGGGAGAGGGCGAGATCGGGGAATGGGGAGAAATTAGCTCGCGAACTAAAAAAGAGGGTGAGTAACCCGGATTTAGTATTATACCAATTTAATTTTATCGGCAAACAGATAGTAGGAGCATTCCCCCCGTGGCTGAATTGTTTAGGAGGCATCAGGCGGGGCAAATTACTGGAGAATTTGTGCGATCGTCCCTCTCTCCTCCTGTGTAATGTATTTCATATTTTCACTCCCTTGTCAAGAGTCTCTCAGGAATCAAGATTAGGCTTCGTTTCTTTTGAGTCAAAATTCAGAAACTGATTAGTGTCATCGTCCTTAAGGTATAGAAATGGATACGCAATCAGAGCTTTGGATAGCGACTATGAACTGCGAAAAATTCAACAAATTGCACTGTTCTATTTTGCCAGTATCCCGGCTATACCCCTTATCGCCTTTTGCCGGAGGCATTGTATCATTTATGCACCGGTTAATAGTGCCGGGAAAATTAGATTCTTTAAGTCAGATAGCTGAGTATGTCCTCGTAGCAGCAGCCGAGGCAGCTCTAGATCAAAAAGCATCTTACGGGCTGTACCTAGCAGTCGATGAAATTGCCATAAATATCATCATTCACGGTTATGAAGAATCTGGTAGAGAAGGGGATTTGGAGTTGCGTGCCGAAATTAGCGATCGCAACTTGACAATAATGATTGAGGATACAGCAGTCACCTACGATCCCCTCGATCGAGCGCTACCTGACGATTTGGATAAACACCCGCACGAAAAAAAGATTGGAGGACTCGGAGTTTATTTAGCTATTCAAAATGTAGATGAATTTGCTTACGAGTGGCTAGAAAATCGCAATCGCAATATATTTACTGTCCATCGTACAAGTCACAGTTAGGACAAGATCTCCAGAGGATGCCACCGACATAATTTAAAACTAGGGAAAGTCTACTGCTTGTTGAGCTAGCTATCTATCAAAATAGCAGTAAAACTGTGGGTTATTACCTGAAACAGAGACATTACTTTGCTAGCTGTACGACGAAAATTTCCCAGCACATCCTAATTAAATTAGTCCTGGACGCACCCCGACCTTCATAACCGGGTTTTTTACCGCGAGCGAACAACCCGCCAGAAAAATAAGGGTTTTCAGCTTTGATAAAATTCAAAACCATCCAACAACAGAAACCTGCGGGAATCCGCTGCGGTTGGAGCAGTAATGAGCCTTTATCAAAAACCCTGCCAATTGAACACACAAATTATCTAATTACCAGCATTATGACCATTCCTAACTACAACGAGACCACCTATCTGCAAGAAAATCCAGAAGTGGCAAAAGCCGTAGCTTCTGGCCTTATTCCCAACGGGTTTGAGCATTGGGTAAAGTTTGGTTTTACTGAAAAAAGAAAGCCACAAATTTCATTCAACGAGCAATTTTATCTAGATGCTAACCCCGAGGTAGCAGCAGCAGTTGCCAAGGGTAGTTTATCAAGCGGATTTGAACATTATGCGCGGTTTGGAGCGGCTGAAGGTCGAAAACCAGTTGCCAGTACCACACCCACAGGCCCTAAACTTCAAGAAATCTTAAAGCGCGGGTTTGTGCGGGTTGCAGTTAACGACGATGCGATCGGATTTAGCAAGCGGGAATCCGACGGTTCATTTAGTGGGATTGGCATTGATTTTAGTCGCGCCTTAGCCACCGCTTTGTTCGATAACCCGAAAGCAGTAGAATTCGTAGTCGTCGAGGCGGGCAAAGACTTTAACAGCGTAGCCAGTGGCGCAGTCGATATTGCCGCCACTTTGCCCACTCAATCTATGCTCCGCGATGGCAGTTTAGGAGTAGATTTTTCGCCTACGGTTTTCTTCGACACTCAAGCGGTATTGGTGCGCGGTAATAGTGGAATTAGTTCTGTTAAGCAGTTACCAGGAACAACCATCGGCGTATTAGCAGGAACGCGCTCTCAGCAAAATTTAATAGATGTCGCCAAACGTGCCGGAATCGCCCTCAACATCCAAACTTTTCCTTCTCAAGATACCTTATTTGCTGCCTACGATGCGGGGAAATTGGGCGCTGTTTCCATTAATCGCGGGGTGCTGAGCAATCGCATTCCCACCTTATCCAATCCGGGAAATCAAGTCATCCTGGATGAAGCCATTTCTAAAGAGCCTTTAGCACTCGTCGTGCCGGAAAATCAGTCTGAATGGGCTGATGTGGTGCGCTGGGTGGTCAGCGCTCCCATCCAAGCCGAATTCTTTGGTATTAACTCCCAGAATGTGAATGAATTTCTTAATAAAAATTCCGCCACCAAGAGCTTCTTAGGCGTGGAAGGAAAGTTAGGAGAATCCCTGGGACTCAAAAATGATTTTGCGTTGAAAGTTATCAAACAAATTGGTAATTACGAAGAAATTTACAATCGCAATTTCAATCCCAAAGTGCTGCCGCGCGGGCTCAATGAGCTAATGTTTGTCAAGCCTGGGGGACTGCTTTATTATCTACCCTTTTCGGGGACTGACCAATTAACCGTGCCCTTGGTAAATAACGACAACCGCAACGTTTTACAGGAAGTGTTAGACCGGGGTTTCGTGCGTGTCGGGGTGAGAAATGACGCGCCAGGAGTTGGTTTTGCTGACTCCAAGGGCAACTTCAGCGGATTTGATGTGGATTTTGGTCGGGCACTAGCAGCTTCCCTATTTGGCAACCCCAACGCAGTGGAATTCGTGATTCAGAAAACTGGTCCTCAGCGCTTCAGCGATGTCGCCAATGGCATCGTTGATGTAACTAGCCGCAATGCCAGCCACAACCTCAAGCGGGATGCTTTGCTGGGGGTAGATTTTGCCCCCATTAATAGTTACGATGCTCAATTTGTGGTAACACCAACCGCCAGCGGAATTACCTCTTTTGAACAGCTTGCCGGTCGCCGAATTGGCGTGAGTGCAAATACCAATTCTGAGGTAACTCTGCGAGAAAAGCTGAAAGCTGCGGGCATTAATGCGGAAGTCGTAGCCTTAAATAGCTTGGAGGCCCTATTCGATCGTTATATCAAGGGCGAATTGGATGCGCTCACCGGCAATGGGAATCTGATTATCTCTAGTCTTCTCACCTTACCCCCCGACCAGCGAGACAAACATCAGCCATTTCCCGATGTTTTGGGAGAGGAGCCTTTAGCAATGGTGGTGGACGAGAATCAATCCCAGTGGAAGGATGTGGTAACAGGCGTTACTTATTCTGTTTATGAAGCGTTAGAGCTGGGTTTAACTTCTGAAAATGTGCGCCAGCAAATCAATAGTTCCGATCCAGTTGTCCGCCGCTTTTTGGGAGTGGAAGGAACTGTGGGTGAAAGTCTGGGTTTGTCGAATAATTTCGCTTTGAATGCGATTTCCGCAGTGGGGAACTATCAGGAGATGACCGATCGCAACTTCCCAGGTTTTAGTGTTAACCCTTTGCTAGTGCCTTATACCGAGGGCGGTGTCCTTTTCTCGGTTCCTTTTGCTTGATTTTGCTGAGTCGGGGTGATTGATGAATCACCCTGACAACAATCAACCTTGAATATTCGCTAACGACACTGAATCGAATCTTTAGTCGGATAAATACTCGGATCGCACAGAGCGAGATGTTTTCGGGATTGGGGTGCAACGAAAAAAGGAATAGAGGAATGTTCCTTCACATCTATCTTTCACCACTTTTAAAATCATGTCAAATTCTCAATCCGTTATTGCAGCAGACATTTGGGGTTGCCCAGAAGATATGGAGAAAGCATTTTGGCAGCTATGGGAACAGAATCGAGATTATCTTTACCGTTGCTGTGTCAAGTGGATGGGGGGGAATCCTACTGATGCCGAAGAGGTGCTCAGTCGCGCCATGCTTAAAGCTTGGGATAAATTGCCAAACCATGCCGAAAAAATCACCAACCTCCGAGCTTGGCTGATTCGCTTAACCCATAATCTATGTATAGATATACACCGAGAACGCCGCCGGAAAGCAATGCAGATGGAGGATATTGAAGAATTAGCTGCTACAGGAAATTCAGCAGTTATTTCTGGTTTAAACTCTCCTGAAGAGGCACTTCTGCATCATGAGTTGGGACAGTACATTCGCCGCGCTATTAATACTCTTCCTTCTCGATTACGCAATCCGTTTATCCTGCGTTACTGCCACCAAATTGCCTATCAAGATATTGCCCAAAAACTTGCTCTCTCGCTAGATAACGTTTACAAGCGCATCCAACAGGCGCGAGAGATTCTGCAAAAGCGTTTGAGCAGGTATTTGTCAGGGTTGGATGATGCTCTGTTAGATTCCTCCGAGTCTTCTCAAAAGGGGGAAGTTGCCCCGATCGCAGATGAATTTACTGTAGGGGTAGCGCAAGAGTGCCTACCCCGTCAAGATTTTGGGGCGGGGGGATTGCCCCTACAATCCGATGAAACGATCGCCCCACCCGCGATCGCCCCCATCCCTCAGAACATTGGCGAGACAATTAATTATCAGGTAACAGCAATATGTCTAGAAACACTACACTCCGGGTGGTATCGCTCACTCAGTCCTCTGGGGTGGAGTTAAATGCTTACCTGGTTGCAGACTCCAAGCCAACCCGACAAGAGCAGAAGCTGAAAACATTAAGTGAGTACGTGCAGCAGTTTCCCTCTGGGTGGAAGAAACGGTTGGAATTGGCGAATCTGCTGTCTGAAATGGGTCAGATCGAGCAGGCGGTTGAGGAATATCGCCAAGTAATCGATCGGCAGCAACCACCATCGATCGGCGTCCGCTTGCAATTGGCAAAACTCTTGCAGCTTATGGGACAAGAGGTTGAGGCAGCAGCGGTTTATGAAAGTGCCTCGGCGAATGCGCGCAATGAGGCGACTCGACAGCATATCAGCGGATCGATCGCACTCTGTAGAGGTGATACTCAGGCAGGGATACTCGCTTTTGAGTCGGCGGCTTCCCTTGAACCTCACAATGCAGCTCACTGGCTGGCGTTGGCCCAGGTGCAGGTGGGGAGAGGCGATGCGGTTGCAGCTTTGCGAGCCTTTGATGCCGTTTTGTCACTGCACCCAGAGGATATTGTCGCGTCGATCGGCAGCTATGACGCTCTGGTGGCGGTGGGGAACGTGCGCCAAGCGCAGCAGCGGTTGAGCAAAGCGCTAGAGGTGGCTCCGGGTGATTTTGGGGTACTCAAACGACTGGCGGATACTCGTTGCCGGATGAGATTGGTATCGGGTGAGGAGGGGAAGCAGACTAAAAAGACGATCGCTTCTGTGCTGCAACTGGCTCCTGATGCGGCGGACGGTCATGAGTTGCTGGCATATTATCACCTTTTCCGGGGGGAGTCGGCTAACGGGGTTGCGGTGTTGGAAGGTTTTACCGAGGAACACCCGAATCATCCGAGGGGTTGGTATTCCTACGGGCGTTACTTGTTCCACACGGGGGAATATCAGAGGGCGGCGGCGGCGATGCTGAAAGCTTATCGTCTGTATCCCCTGGATTGTGAAATTTATCGGGCGTTGTGCGAGATTTTGCCCGCTGCGAGGATGACTTCTTCCCCAGCCTCTCTCGATCGCCCCCAGCCCACAGCGCAGTTTCATTCTCACCAAAAACGTGAATTTTGTAGGGGTAGTGCCCCCGTGCCTACCCCCGACCCAGACGATTCGATCGGCAGGTCAGACCAAGAGGGCCGGCACGGGGGCACGGCCCCTACGGAAAATCAAACAGCCCTGGGGGATTTAGGGCGATCGAACCGTGAAGTAACCCTGACATCAATAGTAGAAGAGATGCTCGATCGTTTTCCCGATCGCTGGAGTGTTTGGACGACGGCGGGGCGGGTGTTGGTGGAAAGTTTTCAGGAGATCGATCGGGGGTGTGCTGTCTCTGCGAAGGGGACGCAACTTGAGCCGCAGTTACCTGATGCTTGGTTTGCTCACGGGCGGGTGTTGGCATTGGCTCTCAAACACCGGGCGGCGGTGGAGGCTTTGGCGCAAGGATGGGAGTTGTTACCAGAAGAGGGGGGTTATCTGCAATCTGTATCTGCTGCGGTGTGGCTGGGGGAGAGTTATGGAGTGTTGGGGGATGAGGTGGCGAGCCGGAAATGCTTGGAAAAGGCTTGTCAGTTTGCTCAGGAATTGATGGAGTTTGACCCGGCTATGGCTGGTTACTGGCGAGGGAGGGCGTTGTTGGGCTTGGGGGATGTGAGGGAGGCTGTGGAGGCCTATCGAAGTGCGCTGAGTCGGCGGTTGCTCTACCCTTTTCGCGGTGAGGTTGAGGAGGCTGTGAAACGGTTGAAAGGTAAGAGGCGAAAGGGCGATCGTGCTAAAGCGTAGATCCTTGACTTCTTAGGGAAGTCGGGGATCTGAACCTCTGAGAGTGCATTAAGTTAGGAAAAAACAGCCTCTAACTCGAAAAATTCAGAAATTGACCTCTGGAATCGTCTTATAAGTGTAGAGACAAAAATACAATTTCGTCTCCACTAATCTCGAACAAGATTGAGGATAAAAACTCAATCAAAAACAACAAGTGAAACTAGCAAAAAGGAGAAAAATAATGCGGTTCGGTAGACCATTCTAGAAACAAAAATTAATTGCGATTTCAATTTCATCAGTAATTGAACATCAGTAATTGAAAAAAGATGTAGGGTAGGCACTGCCGTCAGCGCCTACCCTACATCTTTTGTTGCTGACCTCAACTTAATGACACAATCTGGTGCAATGGGGGAAATTATAGTTCTCGTATTTGAGGTGGGTTTCATGGGGTGCATTGAGTTAGGGAAAAACAGCGGCTAACTCGAAAAATTCAGAAATTGGCTTTGGGATTCGTCTTATAGGTGTAAAAGTTAAACATAGCCAGTTAACTACTCCACGAATATAGACAACCCAAAAACAAAGAATACGAGGCGACTATGAAGATCAAGCTCCAAAACCAAGACAACAATATGGCAGTTGACATTACTACTGCCACACCGCTCTATGCTGTCAACGTACAATCAGTAATTACTACCAACACAACACCAAACCCGAGATACGCACCCAAAGCTCAGGTGTACATTTTAAACAATAATAATTCTCCACAATTTGCGGGGACAGTTACGACTGCCGTCGGCCCAAACAAATACAACGTAATGATAACCGCAGCATTACCGTAAAGCTTGAGAATGTAAAGCGCTCGCTATTCTTTCTATTTGAAAGGAGGCGAGCGCTTTTTGATTGAATAGACAAAAGGATGCAATTAAAAATTGTAGACCATAAAAAAGCCCCTAACTCAAAAAATTCAGAAATTGGCTTTGGGAATCGTCTTAATAATAGAACACCAGCAATGGTTTACTTACAAAATTCACTCAGGAGAACTTATGCCAGTTGAAGTAACAATTCCAGTCAAAGAGCTCGATCTGCAAAAAACCACTGATATCCTTACAGAAGCTCTGGGAGATATAACGAAAGGTCTTAGCGAAGCACTGAGCCGAAATGATTTCACCTTCGTAATTCGTAACAATACAGAGTGGAAACTAAAACGCACTGGGGCTGTTAACAATTCTTCTTCTTGGCCGTTCGAGGATATTGAACCCAACATGATAGATATCAAACTAATGTCAGCCAAAAGCTTTTCATTTGCTGCAAAATACGCTTTGCCGCACCGTGAAATTGTAATCGGTGCATCGTATCCATTGATAGGTTATAAGAAGATAGCTATGGAATGGAGTGCGGATGCGAAAATAACCTGGGACAATATGGATGATGGCATGGATAAGTCCGCTGACAGCAATCGCGCTTACATAACTGAGGCAAAGGGCAAGTTGATCTGGATTTTTGAAATTAATGGGTAACAGGTACAATTCAAAGTTTTTTAGGTTTTGTCAAGAGCATATATAAAGCTCTTAAAAAATCTGAAAAACTGGTTCATCTTTCATCAATCTGAGTTTAAACAAGAGCGGACAACCGTATAACTCAGTGTCAAGCCTTGTCTTATGGAGAAAGACAAGGCTTGATACAAAGTAAAAATATCTGCCGATTAGCACAGACACTTCGATTAATTTTCATTATTATTACCGATGTCTTTTAGTGCGTGATCTGGTATCCCTCACTCAGAAATATATCAATTAAGCAAAGATCCGACTTTTCCGACTTTACGATCCGACTTTTCCGACTGACAGGAGCGAGGTAGGGGAGCCATGATAGAGACATGGAAAGGATGCCGCTTCAAAAAAAGAGCAACAGAATCCAATCCAAACCTGGATAAATGCTACGTCAAAGTATAAATCGTGCCTGTAAACAAACTCCCATAACTCATGGAACTGATTTGGTTCTTTAAAACCCTCAACAAATACATTGCCTCCTACAAAGGGCAATTCATTTTACTCTTTATCTGCCTGATATTCGACGCAGCCTTTGATTCAGTCTTCCGAGCCAGCTTAAAATTTATCATCGATGCCGCCATCGTTCCCCAAAACTATAGTCTTCTGGTTCTAATCCTGTCATTGCTAGTTGTCGGAGCAATTCTATATGCTTGCATCGGCTTGCTAGGAATTTTCCTCGGAGCGCGTTTGGGCATTTTAATCACTAACAATATCCGATACTCTCTATTCGAGCATCTCCAAAGCCTTTCAATGGAGTTTTTTGGGCGACGTTCAGCCGGGGATATTGTCAATTGTCTGATCGCCGATGTCCAAAAGGTGGAAAATGGCGTAATTACAATGGGGCTGACAGTCGTTGTTTTAGAACTGTCTAACTTCCTATTTTCTATGGTTTTCCTCTTCCTCCTCAACTGGCAATTAGCCCTGCTCAGTTTAATCGGTTTAACTATCTGTACCATTGCTCCAGCAAAAATTGCCAGCCTTGCCACCGAAGTCGGCTATAAGTTGCTGCAAAAAGAAGGACAGATTGCCAGCGTTATCGAAGAGAATATCCTCTCGCAAACCGTTGTCAAGATATTCGGGCTGGAGAACCAAATGACTGAGGATTTTTCCACCGATTTGAATGACTTAAAACAGGTTTATGTCCGGGCAACCTTTCTCTCCTACTTAGTGCAGAAAGTCCCCATGATTGGTTTTGTCATGACGCAGTTGGTGGTTTTAAGTATTGGTGCAGTCATGACCTACAGGAATACAATTTCTGTAGGAACTCTTACCTCATTTCAAGTTTTAATGCTAGGATTGAATCTCAATATCCTCGGCTTAACTTCGTCAATACCGGCATTTATTGATGGAGTGGCAGGGCTGCAACGCATCAGCGATATCTTATCAGAAACTCCGGCGATTCAGGATGCACCGGGTGCGATTGATTTACCTCACTTTTACAGCGATCTTTACTTTGACGATGTTACCTTTAGCTATTCCCAAGATAGAGGTGGAGTTAAAAATCTCTCCCTGAAGATTCGCCAAGGAGACTTTGTGGTATTTGTCGGTCAAAGTGGAGCAGGCAAAAGTACAATTGTCAACTTGCTAACGCGATTTTACGATCCAGATAAAGGACGCATTCTGTTTGATGGCATTGATTTACGTCATGCCACAGTACGCTCCCTCCGTTCTCAAATTGCACTGGTTTCTCAGGATGTAATTCTGTTTAATTGCTCGGTGCGAGAAAACATCCGCATGGGCTATCTACAAGCCACTGACGAACAAGTCGAAGCCGCAGCCAAAGCCACCGAGATTCACGAATTTATTTTGTCCTTACCCCAAGGCTACGACACACCTGTTGGTGACAGGGGCGGACAGTTATCAGGGGGACAACGCCAAAGAATCGCCCTGGCGAGAGCGTTGGTAAGAAATCCAGCAATTCTGATTCTGGATGAAGCCACATCAGCCCTCGACCCCGCCACGGAAGCCAAAATCCTCACCACCATCGAGCGCATTACCAAAGAACGCACGGTGATTTTCATCACCCACCGCATGGCTAATGCCTTGCGTGCGGATGTCACGTATGTGATGGAAAACGGCAGCTTGGTGGTGAGTGATTGACACGCAGATTTAACTTGTACTGAACATTTTGGAGTTGAAAATTATGACCGATACAAATGATTACAAATGGCTAATCCCCTCTTCTCATGGCCTTGGCTCGAAATCACTTGAAGAAGAGAAAGAAATCTGGGATAAACACCACGAAGATTATACCAACAACGCTTTCAGTATCACCCAAGACCCCAAAATCTGCAAAAACTTAATCCGTCCAGAGCGTTCTCCCGGCTATGATATTCCCAACTCGCCTGACATCAAAGTCCTAATTCCCGGTTGTGGCTCGGAAATTTATCTTCAGAAAACCTTACTAGAATTTTGCCCCCAAATTGGACAAATCTACTGTACCGATTTTTCCAAAACAGCGATTGAAAAAGCACGCACAGATTGGGAAAAAGCAGATGGAGATGCCCGACTCAACAACCAGCAAATTGTGTTTGAGGAAGTAGACTCCACGCGAATCATCGAACAAAAACCGGAGTGGAACGATAAATTTGATTGCGTCCTCCTCGCAAATTCTGTGGTTTCCAGTGAGGATAAAACCAACCGCCAGATGATTCGGGAATTTGGTAAAGTTCTCAAGCCCGGTGGCAAGATATACGGATATTTTCCAACTACCTTATGCTTCTTGGAAATTGCCTATTTTAGTCGCAAACACGCTCACTGCGTTACAGAAGGATTTATCGATGTCTACGGCAATAAAGT
The DNA here is from genome assembly GCF_020738785.1 of Microcoleus sp. PH2017_05_CCC_O_A. Classification (NCBI taxonomy): domain Bacteria; kingdom Bacillati; phylum Cyanobacteriota; class Cyanophyceae; order Oscillatoriales; family Microcoleaceae; genus Microcoleus; species Microcoleus sp. PH2017_05_CCC_O_A. The sequence continues at coordinate 18,452 of NZ_JAEQCB010000052.1, forward strand.
TTGGGATGCTGAGTGGCAAGATCCCCAGATTTATTACACTCCCTTGCGTTTGAATCGCATCTTTAAAGAAGCGGGATTAAAACAACTTTGTTTGCAGATGGAGATTTTGGACTATGAGCCTTTTGTTTCGATGTTTAAAGAGATGATCCAGCATGACGATCCGGATATTTTTCTCTGGCATCTTCTAGTTCGTTATGAAAAGTCCTAAACGCACTTGGGCGAAGCATCGAGGGAGATGCTTCGTTTCACTCAGCATGATACATAGGCTGTGGGTAATTAGGGACACTCCAAGAGCCTTTCGGAGTGTCAACTTAACATCAAATTTATTGTCGTCATACAAATTAGGTACGTAGTTGCGATGAAAGCGCTCTTTATAATATTAGGAAAGAGCGCTGAAGCGCAACTACGTACCTTTAATTAACCCTGTCTAGCCCCCCGGATAGTCGGGGGGGACAGGAGTTGTCTCAAAGTCCCCGCAACGATGCGGGGGATGCGAGGGGGATCTGGACTCAGGTAAAAACGAGATTTATCAAGGCTTTCAGGCTTAAGTTTTCACCAATAGGCACGGTACCGTCTTCCTACTGAAAAAAAACCGCCGACAAGACTGTCAGCGGTGAGTAGTTGTTGAGGTTAAACTCTAGAATATTGCAATTAACAGAGGTGAGAACTTCGATCGCGCTTTTGAAGAGATTTGAAGAGAGATCCGCCTAGGCGGCAGCGCGATCGCAAATTCCCGCATTTCAAGCTATACCCTCCACCAATAAAGTAATCTTGTCAATTCCTACCACATAAACCAGTTCCCCGGGTTTAAAAGTTATGCCTTTATCGCACTTAGCGGGCCACCAACTACATTGAAAGCGGACGCGGCCGCATTCACCCGGTCGAATTTCTTCTGCAACGATTGCTTCTTCAAAATAGTCAAAAAACATGATTGCTACTCCTAAAAATTGGTTGGAATTGTTTTGAAGGCGAACAGTTTCCGAGGTATTTACCAATTAATAAACCATTCATCAATCTCCCAATCCCCAAATCCTCCAATCTAAAATCTAAAATCCAAAATCTAAAATCGGAAGATGCTTTGCAATTACCCTTCAACAATCAGAGTCACATTGTCAATGGCGATGACTCGAACCGCTTCTCCGGGTTTAAAAGTAATTTCTTGGTCAGATGTTGCAGGCCACCAACTGCTTTGGAAACGGACGCGACCAGATTCTCCCGGACGAATTTCTTCTTCGACGATCGCTTTTTGGTCTGGGGCGATATCTTTTGGCGCTAGATGAGTATGGACTGTTTCTGCATCGCCGACAGCGGGTTTTTCCTCACCGACCGCCGTCTCTTCTGCTACATCGGTGCTGGACTTTTCCGCACCGGAGACGGCTGATTTTGCTTGATTAACACTGCCTACTTTTTCCTCATCAGCGAAGGCTAAGATTCCTTCTTCTTCAATAAAGCTTGCTTCTTCGACATAGTTAGTAGACATGGTGGATGGCTCCTGAAGATAGGTTATGTTTGACTTTTGGATGCGAAAAGCTCGCGCTTTTTAAGTTTGATTAAATGGTCAGATTTCTTATCCCAACAATTGCAAGCGGGAAGTTAAATTCTGCCTTCTACAAACCGATACAAATCCTCAACTTGAGTCTGGCAGATCCCCTGATTTTAGACTGACTTTCAAACTCTCAGATTTAATGAGAGTGTAAATCTAAAATCTAAAATCTAAAATCTAAAATCAACTGACTACTCCCCACCTCAGAGTTTTCCCGAACTAAGCTTCAACTATTAGAGTAATGTTTTCAAGTCTCAGGACTCGAACCACAGCACCGGGTTTCAAAGTTATTTGTAGATCGTCGCACTTCGCAGGCCACCAACTGTTTTGGAAGCTGACGCGACCGGGCTGATTGGGTCGAATTTCTTCATCTACGATCGCTTTTTCCAAATAGCTAACAGTCATATTTTTGGCTCCCAATTTCCAATTTTTCGTAACCTTCAAAGGCGATAAACTTATAACCAGACTCGGTAAATCCTTAATTCCCAACTACGCTTCAACGATCAGAGTCACGTTCTCAAGTGCCAGGACACGAACCACAGCACCGGGTTTCAAAGTTATTTGTAGATCGTCGCACTTCGCAGGCCACCAAGTGCTCTGGAATCGGACGCGACCGGACTCGCCTGGACGGATTTCTTCTTCTACGACGGCTTTTTTCAAATGGTTGAGACTCATAACTTTAGGACTCCTGAGTGCAGATTCGTCGGATTCTTGAGAGGTAAAAACTTGTAGGACTCGATTCACTGGCTCGATCGGCAGCTAGGCTGCCACAATCAGAGTAATGTTGTCAATTCCGATGACGCGAACCACGTCACCCGGTTGAAAAGTCATCTCTTGCTCGCATTTTGCAGGCCACCAACTGTTTTGGAAGCGCACGCGGCCGGACTCTTGAGGGCGAATTGCTTCATCGACGATCGCTTTTTCGGAATTGTCAAAAGTCATGATTGCTGGCTCCTGATTATAAGTTTGGCTGAAGTTTGAGATGCGAAAAACTGATTGCTCGACTCGTTACCAATTTCCAGGTAGAGGTCGCCCTCTTGCTGTCAACTGTCAACTGTCAACTGTCAACTGTCAAAGCTAGGCTGTGACAATCAGGGTAATGTTGTCAATTCCCACAACTCGAACCACATCCCCGGGGTGAAAAGTTATGTCTCGATCGCATTTTGCAGGCCACCAAGTGCTTTGAAAGCGCACCCGGCCGCATTCTTGAGGGCGAATTGCTTCATCGACGATCGCCTTTTCATCAGTGTTAATAGACATAGCTGCTGGCTCCTGAATGTAAGTTCGACTTGATTGGTGCGGATGTCAGAAGCTTGTCGGTCAACTTCCCCTCCACACTCAACAGTCTCGCAGGTCAACCATGGCTGTGTCAGTCGGCAAAAGTCCTTATAAGTCGGCTGTTTGAGCCCGTAAGCGAGTCGGAAAAAGTCTGTTAGAGTTGTTTGATAATAGGTAACGCTAAACCTGGTGACTCAATGGAAGCGGATCAAGCACTGGATTTTACTAACTCGTTACTTGTGGCTCGAAACCTGAAAACTCTCGACAACCTTGACAGCGCGATCTTTCGCGAAGCATGGATGGGGGTGCAAGGCAGGACGTACCAACAGGTTGCAGAGAGTGAAGGATATGGAGTAGGGACTGTTAAGGATGCTGCCTCTAATTTGTGGAAGCGCCTTTCAGCTTTGTTTGGAGAAGGTGAAAAAGTTAAAAGAGATAACCTGCAAGCGGTAATAGATCGATATTGGCGCAGCTACTCGAAACTAGAACCGCAGTCGGGGCAAATTGTTCCGCCCCGATCGTCCCTGGGGCTAGATTCGGACTTGGAAATCGAAAATCCGAACTTTTTGGGCAGGTTTGAGGCGATCGAGGATCTGAATACTCTGGTCGCCCAAGGCGCTAAAGTGATTGTGATCCAAAGTGCCGGCGGTATGGGCAAAACGACTTTAGCCAGACAGTACCTGAAATCTCAAGGGTTCGATCGCGTAATTGAACTGCTGATGGCAAAAGAGACAGAAAACCTCACAGCCTTAGAGAGTGCGATCGAAGAATGGCTCAAGCAAGACTTCCAAGAAGAACCAGGGCCAGACTTTGGTGTCACCCTCGGGCGGCTGAAGCGGCAACTTCAGACTCTCAAAGTCGGCGTATTGATTGACAATTTGGAAGCCGCCCTCGACGGACAAGGTAAGTTTATTGAACCCCACCGGCTGTACGTCGAACTCTTGCGAGTTTTGGCTGATGCCGCGGTGCAGTCGGTAACGCTGATTACCAGTCGCGATCGACTTTGCGATTCTGACGTAACCGTCGAACACTACCTGCTTCCGGGATTGGACGTGGAAACTTGGCAGCAGTATTTTGGCGATCGCAACATCAAAATAGATCCTGTCGCACTCCAGGAAATGCACAAAGTTTACGGCGGTAATGCCAAAGCCATGGGCATTCTTTGGGGGACAATCCGAGAAGATTTTGACGGAGATATGGCAGCCTACTGGCTGGAAAACAGCGACGATCCGCTGGTGGAAACCGACTTAAAAAATTTAGTTACCAGTCAATTCAACCGCCTGCAAGAACTCGATCCCGAAGCCTATCAACTCCTTTGCCGCTTGGGCTGTTACCGCTATCAAGACGTGCCGACAGTCCCTAGTGATGCACTTTTGTGCCTGCTGTGGGACGTGCCCGAAGCCGGACGCAGACAAATCATTAAATCGCTGTTGCACCGATCGCTAGTCGAGTCCCAAAAAGGCGAATACTGGGTGCATCCAGCAATTCGGGAAGAAGCAGTCGATCGGCTTTCGCCCGCAGACTGGGACACCGCCAACCGCAAAGCAGCCGAGTTTTGGACGGATAGCGTCGAGATTATTGAAACCGTAGAAGATGCGCTGAAAGCTTTTGAAGCTTACTATCATTACGTGGCAATTAGCTGTTTCGAGCAGGCCGCTAGCGTCATCCTCAAAAAAATCAATATCCAGTTTGCCAAAGATTACAAACTCGGACGAGCGCTCTATAAACTAGGTTTCTTGCAGCCAATAATTTCAGCAACTACTCGCATCGTCAACAATGTGACTTCTGACTATTATTTGAGCGGTCTTTACAGTATTTTAGGCGTTTCTTACAGAATATTGGGCGACATCAATCAAGCCATAGAATGTCACCAAATATCCGAAAGAAAAGCCACTAAATGTCTGCAAAATATAGCAAAAAATAGCGAACCGGAAAACGGCCAAAAAGCTAATCTAGAATTTTGGAAACTTAACGCTGCAATCAATATAGGGTTTTGCAAAATAGAAATGCTGGAATTAGAACCAGCTCTGGAGATATTTGTCAAAATGAAAAATTCGCGGGAGGAAATCGGGATTATCGGGATTAACAGTTATTCGATCGAGGTCGGGTTAGCTTTTCTCAACTCCTGTGTGGGAGTCAAAAAAGCTGCCAAGGAACTCGCCGACAAACTATATGCCGATCGCGAAGAGAGCCAGTTAGTGGGTACGGGATACAAGTTAGTGTTTCTAGCCACCACCTATAAAAACCTCGGAGATCCAGAAAAAGCTTTGAGCTTGTACAGTCAGGCGATCGCCCAGGCCGACGAAAACCTTTACAGCACCGTCAAAGCCAAAGCTCTTAGCGGTATAGCTGCCCTGTACCGAGAACGAGGAGAATTTGACCAAGCCATGCAGCACCATGCAGAAGCAATAGAAATACTCGATCTGCCCAGCGCTAAATTAGACCGAGCCGAAGCTTGCTATCAGCTCGCACTGACAGAACAAAAACTCGGCAACATCGAGAAAGCCCAAGAAAACTTCGATCGCGCCATTCAACTGTTCAGCGAAATGGACGCCAGCAAACAAGTAGAAAAAGTACAGTTTGCCGCTACCAAAAATCCCGAAAAAATCCCTAATTAACTGAGAAACAAAGGAAAAAAGATACAATAAAGTAAAGCACAACAATAAAATTTCTAGACATGAAACTAAAACGATTGGGACACGTAGCCGTCTGCGTGCAAGACATAGAGAAAGCTGCTGAGTTCTACAGCAAATTGGGAATGGAGTTAGTTTGGAAAGATGCAGACTGGGCTTATTTAAAAGCAGGAGATGATGGACTGGCGCTGTTGAGTCCGACTTACGACCAAGCAGGGCCGCATTTTGGGTTTGTATTTGACGATCGCACCGAAATGGAATCCGCCTACGAACAACTCAAAACTGAAGGTGTTTCCGTCACCCAGATTCACGAACACCGCGACGGTACAGCGTCTTTTTACGGCAGAGACCCCGACGGTAACGGTTTTGAGTACCTTTACGAGCCGACTTGACCGATTCTAGGACTTGCGGAGCGAGCTAAATCCGCGTAAGGTGCGCACTGCGCACCCTACAAGATTTGTGCACACTGCGCACCCTACAGATTTGTGCACACTGCGCACCTCGGCCAGTTGCAGACTGCCCGGAACCTCCGTACAACTCGCCGAATAAAGTGACGTACTGACACCAAATCTTCTAAAGTTACAGTGCAGGCTCAGCATCCAAAATATAGCAACCGCCACATGGCGTGAGGGCATAAATGACTTCCATGAATGGAGACGAGAACCCACAGCATAAACGGTTTGATTGCTGTCAACTGTCAACTGTCAACTGTCAACTGTCAACTGCTATATATCCACAACTTCCGAAAATCGGCTCGATAATCTAAAATCTAAAATCTAAAATCTAAAATCCTCATGTTCCAAAGAATACAAGTCAGAAACCGCTGGACATCGATCTTCAAACCCTGGGAAGAAGCAGATCCTTGGCTGTTTGCCGCTTGCATCAGCCTCACCATCTTCGGCGGAATCATGATCCGCAGCGTCGAAATCAACCAGGGCTCGATCGACTGGTGGCGGCACTGGGTAACTGGCGGAGTCGGTTTGTTCCTCGCCATCATCATTTCCCGCTGTCGCTACCAAATACTGATTGAGTGGAAATGGCCGATTTACATATTCATTAATTTGTCCCTGATTGCAGTGCGGTTTATTGGTACTACAGGGCTCGGTGCCCAGCGGTGGATCAATATCGGCGGCTTCTACCTGCAACCCTCAGAATTTGCCAAAGTAGGGATGATTATCACCTTAGCAGCCCTCCTGCACGAGAAGACTGTCCCTACGGTGCGCGATATGTTGAGAATGCTGGCGATTATGGCTGTGCCCTGGGGATTGATCTTTGCTGAACCAAATTTAGGTACTTCGCTGGTGTTTGGCGCGATCACAATGGGGATGTTTTACTGGGGAAATGTCAATCCCGGATGGTTAATATTGTTGTTCTCTCCTCTCTTCTCAGTTCTCCTCAATAACGTGTCCACACCGATTTGGGTAGCCTGGGTAGTCGTGGCGGGTATTATTGCTTGGCGAAGCCTACCTTGGCCTTGGCTGGGGACTTTCGGTGCTGTGTTGGTGAATGTGGTGTCGGGACACGTCGGACACGTATTTTGGGGCGTGCTGAAGGATTATCAAAAAATGCGCCTGACAGGGTTTTTGAACCCCGAGAAAGACCCTTTAGGCAGCGGATATCACTTGATTCAATCTCGGATTGCGATCGGGGCCGGGGAACTCAAAGGCAGAGGTTTGTTTCACGGAACCCAAACTCAGCTTAACTTTATTCCCGAACAGCATACGGACTTTATCTTTTCTGCGATCGGCGAAGAATTGGGCTTTATTGGCTGCATTGCAGTGCTGTTGGTGTTCTGGATCATTTGTTTCCGCTTGGTGACGATCGCACAAACTGCAAACGACAATTTTGGTTCCTTGCTGGCGATCGGCGTACTGTCAATGTTAATTTTTCAGGTATTCGTAAATATTGGGATGAACATCGGCTTAGCCCCGGTTACAGGAATTCCGCTACCTTTCCTTAGTTACGGGAATGCGTCGCTGCTGAGTAATTTTCTCGGATTGGGACTGGTGGAGGCGGTGGCGAACCAGCGACAACGCAAGAAGCGTTGGAATTAGGTGATTGGTAATTGGCAATTGCAAATTCAAGCCCTTTAAGTCTTATAAAATAACCCTAGTTTATAGGGTTTGCAGTGCCAGACAGGTCAAGGTGTATGTCAAGCGATGTACACCACACCAGGGCTATTTGATTCTACAGATGTCTTTAAGTATGTTAAAACTCAAGCCAGCCAGACCTTGAGCTTGAGCCATGTTTTGAAAGCCACGATCGCGATACAAATTTAGGGAAAAATTGCGATCGATTGTCCAACATTGAACGAGTCCAACAGTGCGAATGCGACAAGCATCTTCTACGCCGGGTGACATCACGGACATAATGAACCTTGTTTTCGACTCCCCAATAGCCTCGAATTCTTTGAGCAAGGGAAGCGGCTGTTTCGGTTAATGATGTGACGTAGTACCGAGTTTCGGTGGAGGATTCAATAGACCTCTTGCGAAAGTCTCAGGCGATTGCTAATTTGTCTTTAAAGAAAGTTCATAATTATAAATACCAGCTATTAAATTAAATCTTAATCCAAAGCGTCTTCTTCGATTCCGATATCTAGATGAAAGTATTCTAAATATCTTTAAACTTCGATGTATATTTTCCATGATAATTCTGGATTTTGCCAGTTGTCGATTGAATTGTTTTTCGGCTTGACTCAGTTTTTTGTTTTTGTTTTTTTTGAACGGTGTTCTACTATTAGTATGAATCTTTGTGATTCCTTGATAACCTTTATCACCTAGCAATTCAAGGTTTTGATTTATCCCGATCTTGCTTTTTTTAAACAAACTAAAATCATGCGTCTTCCCGTCACCAAAAGCTGTACATATTATTTCAGCACTTTTTGGGTTGGCTAGAACTTGCGATTTTATTGTATGATATTTTTGCTTGCCACTATAATATTTTTTTTGCTTTTTTTGGGGACGTTCTATTTCATGCTCTGACACATCCAATACTACAGTTTTTATCTCATTGTTACTTTGATAAAGAATCTTTTTGCCAGGTAAATTAAATAAACCTGACCTTATTAAAGCTTTCTCAGTTCTAATTACAATTCGATCAGCATTTGATTCACTGATACCCCATTTAATTCCTAAATGAAAAAAAGTAGGATATTCACGCAAATAGGATAATGTCATTAAGATTTGGTCTTCTGAGCACAATTTGCTTGGTCTTCCAGATTTTTTTTGAAATATTTTTTCCGCTTTGACTATTTTTACCATTTCCCTGAATGTTTCTTGATGTACTCCACAGTAGCGTTTGAAGTCCTTGGGGGTAGACTTTTGTAATTGTTCGTAATTCATATTATTCAGCTAATTTTTTCTTTTATTTTACTAGAGCGTTCGCACTTTTGCCAGAGGTCTAATGCTAACTTGAGCGATGCGAACTTGGGTGACGCTCAGTTGATTAATGCTAATTTTAGTGGTGCTAACTTGAGAGAAGCTTGGTTGGAAGGGGCTGACTTGAGTGGAGCCAATCTAAGTAATGCCTGCGAGAGAAAATGCAACTTTGGACTCTGCTGACGCGACTGATGCCAACCGAGCGTGGAGCTAATTTGAAAAATGGTTTTTTATCTAGACTCAACTGCCAAAATACAAACCTCACTGGAGCCGACCTCAGCGATGCAGACCTCGGTGAAGCTGGTTTTCATAAAGCAACTCTAATTGGCGCGAATCTAAGTAATACCAAACTACATCAAACAGGGTTTTGGAATTCCGATCTTACTGGAGCTAACTTTAGTGGTGCAATTATGGATGAAACATCATTTGATGGTTCAAATCTGTGCCACGCTAATCTGATGGGAGCTAGACCCGATCCTGAATATGACGACTCAAATACAATCAATCTTTGCGGAAAATGGGAAGACGCTACCTTGTGCAATACTGTCATGCCAGATGGAACCATCCGAAATGATAATTGTACAGCTTGATGAATGCTAAACATTGCTGAAAACAGATATTCATCTGATTTCTGTTTCAATAGGAGTCAGATAAATTAATACAAATCCGCGTTAAATCTCCCCTCGGTCGTTAACTGCACCAGCGCGACTAGGAGGTTGAGTGCGATCGAATTGGACTAGCAAAACATAGGATAATTATACTATAATTCAAAAGTTAAAATAATTGACTAGATAATTTATGAACGCTGAAGAATTGCTCGAACGGTATACCAGTGGAGAAAGAGACTTTGCTGGGGTTGACTTGAGCGGTGTCGATTTGAACAAGGCAAAGCTCATTGATATCAATCTCGCCAATGCTATTTTGATTAATGCTAACTTGACGAGTACTCATTTGAGTGGTGCTGACTTTAGTGGTGCTAACTTGAGCGAGGCTAACTTGGATTGTATTCACTTGATTAATGCTAACTTGAGTAATGCTAACTTGAGCGATGCGAACTTGGATGGCGCTCAGTTGATTAATGCTAACTTCAGTGGTGCTAACTTGAGAGAAGCTTGGTTGGAAGGGGCTGACTTGAGTGGAGCCAATCTAAGTAATGCCTGCGAGAGAAAATGCAACTTTGCACTATGCCGACTTAACTGATGCCAACCGAGCGTGGAGCTAATTTGAAAAATGGTTTTTTATCTCGGCTCCACTGTCAAAATACAAACCTCACTGGAGCCGACCTCAGCGATGCAGATATCACTGAAGCTGGTTTTTATAAAGCAACTCTAATTGGCGCGAATCTAAGTAACACCCAGTTGCATCAAACAGGGTTTACTAATTCAGATATTACTGGAGCAAACCTCAGTGGTGCGATTCTAGAGGAAACATCATTTGATGGTTCAAATCTGTGCAATGCTAATCTGATGGGAGCTAGAGGAGAGCCTGAATATGGCCCAAATACAATAATCAATCTTTGCGGAGAATGGGAAGACGCTACCTTGTGCAATACTGTCATGCCAGATGGAACGATCCGAAACGATAATTGCCCAGAGCGATAAATGCTAAACATTGCTGAAAACATATCTACCCTCCGTTTGAATATTCATCATATTTCTGTGTCGATAGGCGTCAGATAAATTAATACAAATCCGCGTTAAATATCCCTTTTATAATTAACCGCAGCGCGACTAGGGCCGAGAGGGAGATCGAGAGAGTTGGGGAAGAACATAAAGGGGATTTTAACGCGGATTCGGTATTATTTATTATTCCTCCTCAAGTTCCTCAGATTCACCCTCAAGTTCCTCAAGTTCCTCTTCCGGATCTGTAGGGTCTTCGGGAAGTGGCGGTGGATTTGATTTCCAAGGAAGGCTAGCCCAAGTATCTCCAATAGATTCTTTACTGGGAAAGATGTATTTGATATCTTTGATATCTTGTTTTATTTCTTGAGGAAGAAGAGGGAATAGATCGTAGCCGATCTTGGTTTCTATTTCTTCAAGAGACCAGATGGGACGTTGAGTGCGATCATCCTTTGAGTTAATGGTTTTTCTGTGAATAAAAATGCTGTAGCATTATGCTGTCGGGGTGACAAGTCGCCTATAACGCTGATAGAATAAGGCTCATAGCTCTTATGCCTTGTTGATAATTAGGCAGTTTATGTGGAGATAAAGACAT
>NZ_JAEQCB010000325.1:0-1130 GCF_020738785.1 Microcoleus sp. PH2017_05_CCC_O_A
TATACTGGAATGTGTGATTTACTGAAAATCAAAATAGTCGATCGACAAAATTGATAATTTAACACACATTCATCAGGAAGTTTTTTATGAATCCCATTACAAAAAACAGCTTTCGCTGGACTTACTCGGTGGCTGTCTTCCTTGCAATTATTGGATTACAGCAACCAAAGGCTACAGCAGCAACGCTATCTAACGGCTGGAATTATGCGATCGACTCCTTCAACGACGGCGTGACAGATGGTAGAGTCGGCGGCGGCGAGTTTGAATTTTACGGCATCGCCATCAAAGAAACATCAGACACGGCTTTCATCGCCATCAACTCCAATCTCAGTTTAGCTGGATATGCACGCAGCAACGTTCTCCGAGGCAACATCAACTACGGCGATTTGTTTTTCAATTTTTCCGGTCAAAACTTCAACACAGCTAATGCAAATCGCAGCTTATTTGGCATTCGCTTTGCCGACGGCAATGACTCAGGTGTAGCGACAACAGGCATTTATAGCAATGTTACAGCGAAAAGCGTTACTCAAGCGAACGATGGATTTTCTAATCTAACCGGATACAATACTCATGTTCGATCGGGAGGTGGAACCTCGTCAATCGGTGATTTAGCTGCTACAGACCCGTATTTTCAACAAACAGGAGAAAATACCGTTCTCAATTCAATTGCTTCGGGTACAAAAGTAGGAGAAATCTCTGCTTTAACTTCAGCAACTTTGAGCGCCATGGGTCTTGATTTCTCGCAGTTTAATGCAGTAGGTTCTCAAACCATCGGATTCAGTTTCGATAAATCTGCTATGCCTTCTGGCAGTTATGTTGCTAATTTGTTTGCTGAGTGCGCTAATGATGCGATCGCCATTAAAGGAGAATTTGAGGCCGTACCCGAACCTTCTACATGGTTCGGTACTTTAGTAGGATTGAGCTTTTTAGGTATGGGTGTGGCGAAACGCAAAATCAAGCGCAAGGTTGCTTGAGGCGATCGCAGCATTCTGGCGAACTGGCTCTCTGGCCCATTCGACTATAACATTTACGGTATGTAGTTGCGCTTCAGCGCTCTTTGGCTTGGTATATGAAAGAGCGCGATGTGGCTGATTGACGGTATGAATTAAGTTCTACCCAAAAGCGCAACG
>NZ_JAEQCB010000053.1:0-24948 GCF_020738785.1 Microcoleus sp. PH2017_05_CCC_O_A
CAATAAGTAATTAGAACGTGTCAGCTTTTCTGACAAATGGGCATGATATAATTCTGGTATCATTTAATTATTTTTGGGTAAGAAGCTTTCTTACCCTATATTTTTTGAGGCGATTTGTCTAGAGTTATCTCCCTGTATGCTTTTCAGACGACCTGTCACCCCGTCAGCTCAATCCGTCAAACGTTACTGAGGCTAAATTAGGTGGGAGCGCTCCTTTCCTAACTCTACTAAACAGCACTTTTCAACCAAAAGGCTGGAACTTTATTTCTTCTGATCAGGCATTAGCTGGTTCTTTTAATATTCAGTCCTACACTGCTAATTATGGTCCTATATCTGGTTTTACTAAGGAGGATGTTGTGTGGAGCGATCTCTTACTCACTTATAGTCCAGTAAAATCAGGCGATATCCTTCCCAATCAAGTTAACCCTACACCCCAAAATAACAATCTGCATTGGATTCAATGGGTAGTCAGCAATCATGGATCAAAACTTTATAAGAATGGTCAACTTGAGGATTTAGGTCATGGAAACGGTGATAACAAAATTGACGTTTTGGCAGATGCAGATAGCCCCTTCTATGATGAAAGTTCACCTTTGGCTACGGAAGATAATTTCTACGATAGTCCCTTCCGCTCAGATATCACGGAAAACCATAACTGGGATGCGGAACTCTATTTGGTTGAGGAGACTGCTCCCAAGACTGTCACAATTTATAATGGTATCAAATGGGGTTGGAAAAATACATATACTCCCCCTAAAACCACTAAAAAGTTTTCCGACAGCCTCGCCTCCGGTTTTGAAGTAGACCGTTTTAACCTCCCTAACCTTACCCCTGGTTCAAAATATATAGCTTGGACAAACAACGACCTCCCCTCCAATCGCTGAAACCCCAACACATTTTTAAGTACGCACAATAACTCAGGTTTTCGACTAGGATTTGACGACAACAGTAGCTCTGTAGGCAATGGTTTTGCCTCCGCACTAACGGGTACTGTAGGTAGTAGCGGCAATATCAACCTCGATGTCCGCGCTGCTGGTGGAGGTGCTCGCGGACAAGACAGAGGCAATTACGAACTGTTTGTTGATGTTTACGACCCACAAGAATCGCCGGATTTTAGCTCCGCAGCTAGCGGTGGCGGCGGCTTCGGAAAAGAAATGCGCGGCTTAACTCAACAAAACCCCATCCTTCCCAATTCTCTCCAAAATGGCTGGCAAGTCTTCAACAAAGTTCCCGGCTGCCGCTGGTTTGACCCTCCAACTACTTACGGCTTTGAATTTCAATCTCTAGAAGACACTTTATTTACTGAAATTCTCGATTTCCCTGTGGGCGATGACCAACAATTTACTGTTGCAGTTGTGGTTTGGTACGATGCGACATATTTTGCGGAAGCATAAACAAACTTAATAAGTGCTATTTATTAAGTCGATCGAGCGTCACCCATTTTCCGTATATATGCGGTTGTCAAATTCATATTAAAGTGCGACTTAGTGGTTTTATTGCAGAGGGTCGGGAAACTATCATCTAAAAAATCAGTATTTTTACCGTTTCAACTTTGAGGGAGCAGTCCTAATATATAGTTTTATAGTTAATAAATCACTTTCAGAAAGCAAGGCAGTTTGATGTGATGAAGCACTTTTCCCTATTTTTATTAGTTTTAATTCTTTCCGGCTTAGTGGCATTGAGTCATGTGCCTAAAGAAGTTATGGCGATTGAAGAGGTGGAAAGTGAGAGGGGATATAACTTGACATCTGTAGAATCGACTAACAAGAATGCAGTTGAAATTGATGGCATCCGCTTTGAAATTTTGGTGCCAAATAGAGTATGGTTAATCCCTGAGAATCGACCCGATGTAAATACCTTGATTCAGCTCGCTATTCGGATTACAAACAACTCGCCTTCTCCTATTCGCTTACCTTTTTTCGATCCCCTGCTTGTAATTCCCTTAGAAATAGTGGAAGCCGATGGTAAAGTATTACAAAGCAAAGGAGGTAGAGATAGACTCCTAAACTCTCCGCAACTCGCTTGTCCCTTAATTCAACCAGGAGAACACGCAACTTTTTTCCCGGACACCAAAGTTTTTTGGCAGAAGAATAGTCTGCTAATCGGAGGCTCTGACGGATTGGGGGGGTCGTGGTATTTTGACAACATAAAGCCTGGTGATTATCAAATTAGATTCAGATATATCAGTTCCCGATCTGTAAGACCGTGCTATGACCCTAAAAAAGATGAAGAACACCTAATACGAGAGATTTGGACAGGTGAAGCAACAACGCCCTTTGTCAAGGTTTACGTAGTTTACCCTGGCACATAAATAGCAATTGAGACACAATTTCATATCGATTTCATATCAAGACAGATTTTTCTTCCATACCTACCCTGTTAAGGAGTTGTTAAGAATGCGATTACATCAATACCGGATAGTTTTATTAACGTCCCCTTTACTGTTTGTGCTAACAGGTAGGGCCTGTTTCGCTTTTTCTTTCACAATGCCATCGCAAAGACCAGATTCTCCCTGTACCCAAAGCTCTGTTTATTGTTCTTCAATATCTTATACCCAGCAAGGTATTGGCACCGTAACTACTTATACAACTACTGTGTCGCAACTACCAGTCGGCGGAACGGATGCTTTTTTTAACCTGCTGACCTCATCCGTTTGGGCGCAAAACGGTTGGACATTTAACAAAGCGCCATCAGTAGAATCTTTAAAAGGTCGGTTTGATATTGGGGTGTATATTCCTTTTGTTACACCCAATGTGGGAGCAGAAATACAAGTTCTTTACAACCCGGTCGTTGGTCAAGATCCAGTAGGCACTAATGTTCATTTTATTCAAAGGGTAGTTAATAATCATGCCTATATATCTACCCTTCAAGGAGTCATTAAGCAACCTTACGGAACTCTCGAGAACAAAATTGACACTGTAATAGAGCAGACACAACTAAGTTTTTTAGACCCTCAAAACCCACAAAAGCAAACATTTAACCCTTTTTACGATACCTATGGTAAAACGGTAAGATATCCAAATCAAACAATTCTTTTTCGTGATTACCCTGTTCGAGATGATATCTATAATAACAAAGCTTGGGATGCAGAACTTTACTTGGCTGAGGTAAAAGATCCCCTTAATAAACCCAATGAAGTCACGATATATGATGGTATCTCATGGGGTTGGAAAAGCATATTTACTCCTCCTAAAACCACTAAAAAATTTTCCGACAGCCTTGCCTCCGGTTTTGAAGTAGACCGTTTTAACGTCTCTGACCTTACTCCCGGTTCAAAATATATAGCTTGGACAAACAACGACCTCCCCTCCAATCGCTGCAACCCCAACACATTTTTAAGTACGCACAATAACTCAGGTTTTCGACTGGGATTTGACGACAACAGTAGCTCTGTAGGAAATGGTTTTGCCTCCGCACTAACCGGTACTGTAGGCAGTAGTGGCAATATCAACCTCAATCTCCGTGCTGCTGGTGGAGGTGCTCGCGGTCAAGACAGAGGCAATTACGAATTGTTTGTCGATGTTTACGACCCACAAGATTCACCTGATTTTAGCGTAGCAACTAGCGGCGGTGGCGGATTCGGAAAAGAAAAGCGCGGCCTGACACAGCAAAACCCCATCCTTCCCAATTCTATCCAAAATGGCTGGCAAGTTTTCAACAAAGTTCCCGGCTGTCGCTGGTTTGACCCTCCAACTACTTACGGCTTTGAATTCCAATCTCTGGAAGACACTTTATTTACTGAAATTCTTGATTTTCCTGCGGGTGATGACCAACAATTTACTGTTGCAGTAGGAGATTCGATCCTCGGTAATTTCAGTCCGGGAGATAAATTAGATTTTGTTTCTTTATTGGGTTATCCAGTAGATAATTTTAGAATCACTGGCATTGATTCATTATTTGGCGAAACACCAGAAACAGCATTTCCCATTCAATTAGCTTTTCAGGAAAGGGAAGGAAGTTTCAAGATGCGGCAAATACCCAAGCCAATTGATGCGGAAGCTGTACCGGAACCGGGGAGTATTTTGGCGGCTAATGGAATGCTGTTATGGTTCGCTGCGATGCGGCGTATTTTGCGGAAAAAGCGACAGGATAGTTGATAGTTGATAGTTGACAGTTGATAGTTGACAGCGAACAGCGGACAGTGAAATGAAAAAACTTTACACTTTGCTATATGCTTTTAGTCTCATTCTCATCAACCCTTGGGGAGGTAGCCGCGGCGAAATTTGGACGCAGCCTAAAGTTTTTGTTGTCTTGCTGATTGTGCTTTCAAATTTATCATTTTTATGGGAAGAAAGGAAACTTTTAACTTTTTCCCGGCAGTGGAAAATCTGCCTGGTTTTGTGGGGATTTTTTTTGACTGTGGGAGCGATTTCTACCCTGAAAAGTCCTTTCCCGGAGCGTTCTTTTTGGGGACAAGACCAAATGGGAGACGGCTGGCTGTACTGGCTGTTAATTTCTATTTTTAGCCTCACTAACAGGCTGCTGTTAAAACTGCATCCAGAATTGTTTCGCTGTCAAATGCGGGGTTTGCTGATTGGAGCTGTGGTTGTAGCTGTTAGCGTTTTTCCACAAGTTGTTAGCTGGCAAATTGATTATACTGCTACTTCCGGTCAGTTGGTCGGGAATGATGTTTTGGCTAGTACGATTTTTCGCGGACAGCAGCCGATCGCACTTTACTCGCATCGCGGCCACGCAGCTATAGTATTGACTCTCGCCGCAGTTATTTCTTTGGTTGGTTGGAAGTGGAAGTTAATTAGCGATCGCACTTCCAGTCTCGCTTTATTTCTCATTCTCCCTGCTTTGCTATTTACCAACACTCGAACAGCGGTTATATCTTTAATGATAGCACTATTTTACTTGCTGGGACGGCAATATTACAAACAATTAATCCCGGCTATTTTTATTGGATTGCTGACAATTAGTGCCATGACCTTTACAAGGCCGCTGGACTGGAATCGGGTATCTGTCGCACAAGTAATGTCCAGCCGATCGCCTTTGTGGGAAGTTGCTGTGCGCGGCATTCAAAAACGACCTCTCTTTGGCTGGGGTTTTAACGGATTTGGTATCGCATATCCTTTCGTCGCCAATCCTAATAACATTCCTCAAATCGTAAGTCTCGGTCAGTTTTCTTATGATTACCTGGATATAAACGGACAGATTCGCACTGAAAAAATACCGAGTTATAAAGCTCACAATTGGATTTTGGATACTGCTGTTTCTACAGGTATTTTGGGGCTGCTTGCTTTTTTTACCTTGTGGGGATATTGCTTTTACTCTGTTATTAGGTCGCCGAATATCGGTATTGAAGCTGTGGCGATCGCCTATACAACTTTCGCGATCGCTTGGTTTGAGTCCGCTGAATACGCGCACATATTTTGGTGGGCGCTAAATTTTTCCGAATCGAGATTTCAGAGTTCAAAATTCACACAAGCAAGGGCGGATAGCTCTAGTTTTTGAGCTATCGACCATATTTTTGCTACAACCCGCTCAGCCCAAAAACTACAAAATTCCTAATTTTCACCGCCCCAAAAGCTTCACCAAACCGACGCCGCCAAAGTAAAGAGCGAGCACCGCACCTCCCAAAAGACTTTGCGTCAAAGGGTCAGTAGAAGGCGTTAAAACAGCACCCAAAACAGCCGCACCTAAGATCACATAACGCCAGCCGGAGAGCATTTTCTGAGAAGAAACTATGCCCAAAACGCCGAGCAATACTTGGACGATCGGGATTTGAAAAGCTAAACCCGTGCTGAACATTAACAGCAGTACAAATTTAAAGTATTTGTCGATCGACCACAACTGCTCTACAACATCCGCCCCGTAGGTAACAAAGAAGTTCAGCGCCGCCGGAATCAGAGCAATATAAGCAAATACCAGCCCGCCCAAAAAGAGGAAACTAGAACCCAAAAACACTGGCCCGAGCAACCCGCGTTCTTTGCGAGTCAAACCCGGTAGCACAAATAGCGCTATTTGGTAAAAAATAAACGGACTTGCAATCAGCAAACCGCTGTATCCCGCCACTTCGATCGAAACAAAGAAATACTCACCGGGAGCTAGTTGCAGAAACTTGACGGGCCCGGCGGGTACTTCTAGCAATTGTACGATCGGTTTAACTGTTAAAAAACAACCAACTACACCTATTGCTACGGCAATTAGCGAGTAGAAAAGTCGCTGACGCAATTCTTCTAAATGGTCGAACAAAGACATCTCAACTTCGTCGGGAAGTTCGTCGAGATATTCGTTTTCGAGGTTGCGGGAACCGAGAAAATCATCGGCGATTGGTGCAATGCTATTTTCGGAACTAACTTCTTCAGCTTCTAAGTTGCTGACATCCGTGAAATCGTCGGCGACTGGTGCAATGCTATTTTCCGCGCTAACTTCTTCAGCTTCTAAGTTGCTGACATCCGTAGAATCATCTGCAATTGGTGCAATAGTATTTTCTGTTTCCGCGCTAACTTCTTCAGCTTCTAAGTTGCTGACATCTGTGAAATCGTCGGCGATTGGTGCAATAGTATTTTCCGAACTAACTTCTTCAGCTTCTAAGTTGCTGACATCCGTAAAATCATCGGCGACTGGTGCAATAGTATTTTCCGAACTAACTTCTTCAGCTTCTAAGTTGCTGACATTCGTGAAATCATCGGTGATTGGTGTAATGCTATTTTCCGCGCTAACTTCTTCAGCTTCTAAGTTGCTGACATCCGTAAAATCGTCGGCGGCTGGTGCAATGCTATTTTCCGAACTAACTTCTTCAGCTTCTAAGTTGCCGACATCCGTAGAATCATCTGCAATTGGTGCAATATTTTCTGAGTTAA
Organism: Microcoleus sp. PH2017_05_CCC_O_A; assembly: GCF_020738785.1. Classification (NCBI taxonomy): domain Bacteria; kingdom Bacillati; phylum Cyanobacteriota; class Cyanophyceae; order Oscillatoriales; family Microcoleaceae; genus Microcoleus; species Microcoleus sp. PH2017_05_CCC_O_A. Next base: position 6,810 of record NZ_JAEQCB010000053.1, read on the forward strand.
CTTCTGCACCTTCTAAGTTGTTGACAGCCATCAAATCATCAGCGACTGGTGAAATGCTATTTTCCGCGCTAACTTGTTCGAGGTTGTTGTCGGAATCTTGTTCGGATGTCTCCAAGTCTGAGGGCACAGTCATAGGGAATGGGGAATTGGTAATGGGGAATCGGAAATCGGTAATGGGGCAATTTTAGATTTGTTAATTGTTAATTGGTAATTGGTAATTGGTAATTGTAATTGGTAACTATTAACTATTAACTGTCAACTAAGAGGGCGGGCACGCACCATCCACCGCCCCTACTAATTGTCAACTGTCAACTGTCAACTGTCAACTGTCAACTGACTTCTTCAATGCCGATCGCAATTTTGCCGACAGCGCGGCCGGTTTCGCTGTACGCGTGGGCGCCGGCTACTTCTGGTAAGCTGTAAGTGCGATCGACAATCGGCTCAACTTTATCGGATTCGATTAACTCCCGCAAAATCTCCAAGTCGGCTGGGTTGGCATTGGCTAGAATGAATTTAGCTTTTTTACCAGGAATAAACCAGCTAGTCAACATCGGTGGGAGGTTGTCGAAACTCGGCAAAGTCGAGATATAAACTCCCTCCGGTTGCAGCACTTTTTCGCATTCAGCAAATGTCTTTGTACCGACAGCATCCAAAATTATATCATACTTTTCGGGTTGTTGAGTAAAATCAATTTCTGCATAATCTAGAACACAATCTGCTCCCAAATCCTTGACAAATTCTATATTCTTGGCGCTGCAAACTCCCGTTACTTCCGCATTCATTGCTTTAGCAACTTGCACCGCAAAAATCCCGACTCCGCCGGAAGCACCGTTAATCAATACTTTGTATCCTGCTTTAATTTCACCCAAATCTCTCAACGCTTGCAAAGCCGTTAAACCTGCGATGGGTACTGCTGCTGCTTCGACATGGGTGATGTTGTGAGGTTTAATTGATGCACTCGATTCTGGCACGACAGCGTATTCGGCACAAGCACCGCCAGCGATTGGATTTAAGAATGTATAAACTTCATCTCCGGGTTGAAATTTGGTGACTTCCGAGCCGACTTCTACGACAACTCCCGAGATGTCGGAACCGACAATTCGAGGAAAGTTAAATCCTGTAAGTAGTTGCAGGTGTCCTTGCCGGATTTTCCAGTCTACGGGATTGACGCTGCTAGCGCGAACTCTGACTAACAATTCGTTCGATTTGGCGATCGGCTTTTCTACTTCTCGGTACTGCAATACGTCAACGCTGCCGTAGCGATCGAACACAACTGCTTTCATGGCGATTTTTTTGATTTATTTTTAAGAGGACATTTAATCATGTACAATTATCATATAGCAAATTCTATTTCGCTTGTGAATGGGATTTATTTTTTTTAACCGCAGAGGGCGCAGAGGGCGCAGAGAAAGAGAAAAGAGAGAGAGAAATGATTGATTTAACTGGAAAGGTAATTTTAGTGACGGGCGGCTCGAAAGGGATTGGTGCAGTGACGGTGCGGACTCTTGTTAATGCTGGGGCCGAGGTGATTTTGCATTACTGTCGCAGTCAGGAAGCGGCGGAATCGGTAGCAGCAAGTGTGGCGGGCGATCGCTGTTATTTATTAGCAGCAGATTTGATGTTACCAAACGCGGCCTCTCTTTTGTGGCAAGATGCTGTAAAATGGCGCGGTCATATTGATATTATAGTTAATAATGCTGGGATTATGCAGTCGGCTGGTATCGAGGACGATTTTGATATTTGGTCGTCGGCTTGGCAGCAAACTCTACAAGTTAATTTAGTTGCGGTTGCTGATTTGTGCCGGGAAGCAATTCTACATTTTAAAACTCGCAAGGTTGGTACGATTATTAATATAGCAAGTCGCGCTGCTTTTCGCGGCGATGACCCGAATTATCTGCACTACGCTGCATCAAAAGGTGCGATCGTTTCTTTGACTCGCAGCATTGCGAGAGGATTCGCTGCTGATAATATTTTGGCTTTTACTGTGGCGCCGGGATTTGTGAGTACGGAAATGTCGGATAAGTTTATTAGGGAGTGTGGCGAAGCACAGATTGTGCGCGATATCCCGATCGGCAAAATCGCCCCTCCTCAAGATGTCGCCAACGCGATCGCTTTTCTAGCATCGGGTTTGGCTGTGCACGCTACCGGAACAACGATCGACATTAACGGAGCCTCTTACGTGCATTGACTGTTGACTGTTGACTGTTGACTGTTGATCGTGTTGCTCTACTATAAAATATCTCTAAAGACTCACCTTAACAGCTTTTAAGAATAACTACTTTATCACTTTAGCCAGATGCTCAAAAAACGAGAAGTGACTTATGTTTAGATAAAAAGATAGCCTGAGGGAAAGTGATTGTGACAACAAATAACGGAACTAACACCAAACGAGTTGCCATACTAATCGAAAATGGAGTAGAAGATTCAGAATTTCTGGTTCCTTACAACGCCTTAAAACAAGCAGGATTTGACGTAGTTGTCCTCGGTTCGCGGACAAACGAAAAGTATGCAGGGAAAAATGGTAAAGTCGCCCAGCAAGCTGACGGAACTACCACTGAATCATTAGCAGAAGAATTTGATGCAGTCGTAATTCCCGGCGGTATGGCTCCCGATACAATGCGGACAAATCCCAATACAGTGCGGTTTGTCAAAGAAGCGATGGAACAAGGAAAAATAGTCGCTGCTGTTTGTCACGGCCCGCAACTTTTGATTGAAGCCGACGCGCTCAAAGGCAAAAATGCGACGGGTTTCTTGGCAATTAAAACAGACATGATTAATGCCGGAGCTAACTACATCAACGAACCTTTAGTAGTTGACGGTAACTTGATTACTTCCCGCCAACCGGGAGATTTAGGAATATTTACCACCGCTATTTTAGCGCGCCTCGGTTACGGCGGTAAAGCAGTTGGTTTGCCAGAAGAAACTGATACGAGTGCAGAATGGTGGAAACTAGCTAATGGTTGGGGCGGCTCGACACAAGCGGACATTGTGAAAGGTTTGAATACCGCCCTCGCAGGGGAACGCTATGCTTGCGAAGCGTTTCAGAATTATGCGGAAAAAACCGGAGATGCCGATTTGCGATCGCTCCTGGCGGAAATGATCCAAAATAAACAGAAACACATCCTCGCTCTCGAAAACCGCCTCAGCGATTTCGGCGAAAAACCCTCAATTCCCGCCCAACTTGCTGACAAATACGCTAAATTAAAAGCCTCGGTGCAAGGAACAGATGAAACCTTCTTGCTGCGGAGCACTCTCGGCGATTTGCAAACAGGTGTTGTCGATATCAACAACCTGCGAGCGAAGTTCACAGATCCGGTATCAACTGACATCTTTACACAGATAGAAGCGGATTTGTCCAAGTGCGAGCAAGTCGTTGCTAAACTCTTCCGCACCCGTGCAGTATCGCAGGAAATTAAGGCACCTAAACCTTCGACTAGCCCCGCTGTCAAAATGTGATCTCCACGCGGATTAACAAATTTGTAGTTGTGTTCGGGGGTGAGAACCCCCACCCAGAACGCAACTACAAGTTTTTGCTGCAATAATAAAATATACGCCTTTGCGGTAAAATAAAAGCCGAGCATAAAAAAGCTGACACTGAAGTAACTGCAAGGTGGAGATTTTTATTAAATGGCTTCTATTTTTGTTTCAGCCGGACACGGCGGGTTTGAAGGCAGCGTGCGCGATCCCGGGGCGATCGCATTTGGCACCACCGAATCCCAGGAACTTATTCTCACTCGGGATTTATTAGTACCTGAATTGCGGCAGCGAGGTATAGACACCTTCTCTGTACCAGATACTCTTAGCTTAATCGAAAGTATCGCTTGGATCAATAGTCGCTCTCAGCCGGGAGATGTAGCGGTTGAAATACACATAGACGCTTTTTCTAATCCCCAAGTCCGCGGTGCTAGCGCGTTTTATATTGGTAGCAACCCCAGACGAAAAGCAGATGCAGATTTAATTTTAAATGGCTATTTACGCAGGTGTCCACAAATACCGAATCGTGGCGCAAGAGCAGATACAGAAGCTGGTGTTGGTAGCCTTGCATTCTGTCGGCGCGTAAATATTCCTTCGCTGTTAATAGAACTCGGTTTTTTAACTAACATTGATGACTTGCGAACTATTCAAAATCGCCGCCGTGATGTCGCCCTCGGACTCGCTGACGGACTTGAAGCTTGGTTAAACAATACTCCTTTAAAACCCTTACCGACACCGACACCGACACCGACACCTGCACCGACACCGACACCGACACCGACACCGACACCAAAACCTATAGTTTATCCTTTAATTAATATCCAAATCAACGGTGCGCCCCACGAAGACAAAGGCATTTTGGTCAACGGAAATGCTTTTGTCCCTTCCGAAGTTCTAGACGCTCTCAATGTTAAACCAGAAACAGCCGATCGCCGAATCACCTACAATGGAGTAGTATTCGTGCGGGCTGTCGATTTGCGCGATCGCGACATTTCCGTAACTTGGGATCAGGCCACCACATCAGTATCCCTGCGATCGCGCCGTGATATCCTCTCCGGCGTAGGAAAAATCATGGGACGCGGTTTAACTACCGCCCAACAAATCACAGTATTTCTCACCAAAACAAACAGCAAAGCCCTGGTAATATTTCCCAACCTACCTCAAATTTACGTCCAAGAAGCAGCCGCAGAAGGCGTCAATCACGACGTAGCTTTTTGCCAAATGTGTTTAGAAACAAACTATCTCAACTTTGGCGGTGCAGTCAAACCAGAACAATTCAACTTTGCTGACATGGGAATCGTCAGCCCCACAAATTCCGGCATTTCCTTTCCCGATGCCAGAACAGGAATTAGAGCGCAAATTCAGCACCTAAAAGCTTACGCCAGCACCGAACCAATCAACCAACCTTTAGTTAAAGAAAACGTGCGTTTTCGTTTTGTCAAGCGCGGCGTAGCCCCCACCGTCAACGAACTTGCAGGTCGCTGGAATTCTGACCCTTTATACGGACAAAAAATCATCAATATCATCCGGCTGCTTTACGAAAATGCCAGTTTGCTGTAGTCGGTTGACAGTTGACAGTTGACAGTTGCTATAGCAATTATAGTTGTATTAGTTATTTGTTATTAGTTATTTGTGACTTGCTACTAATAACTAATAACTAATAACTAATAACCGCTCCCCAATGCCCCATTCCCAATGCCCAATGCCCCATTCCCAATTCCCAATTCCCGATTATAAATACAACTATGGTTTCCAGCACTAATCGCTTTTCCGACATTCAAAATCATTGGGCAAAAATATTCATTGATGGCTTAGTAGAAAGGGCCGTAATCAGCGGTTTTCCCGATCGCACTTTTCGCCCCAACAGCAACCTCACCCGGGCCCAATTCGCCGCCATAGTCAGCAAAGCCTTTCCCGTACCCGACAAACGGCCCTACATACCCTTTATCGACGTTCCCGCCACCCACTGGGCCGCCACAGCCATTCAAGCAGCATATAAAAGAGGATTTATCTCCGGCTATCCCGACAACCTGTTTAAACCCGAAAGCCTGATTACCAGGGCCGAAGCATTAGTTGCCTTAGTCAGCGGCATATTTGGGTCAAACGCTGTACCGACAAGCAATCTGGTTCTATCAAACATCTACCAAGACAGCACAGAAATTCCTAATTATGCCAAAAAGGCGATCGTCATAGCAACCCAATCCGAAATAGTCGTCAACGCCCCCAACTTAAACCTATTAAATCCCGCCGGAAACGCCACCAGAGCCGATGTAGTCGCCTGGGTTTATCAAGCATTAGTATATCTCAAAAGAGCGCCACAAATATACAATCAATATATTATAGTTCTCAGTAAAGTTCCCAGGCCGCAAGTTTACGTCAACCACCAGCGAGAATTTCGCGGAGTTTGGATAACATCCGTGTGGAATATTGACTGGCCATTCAGCAACAAACTCTCAACAGAACAGCAAAAAGCCGAACTCCTGAAAATCCTGGACAGGCTGCAAGAAATGAATTTCAATGCAATTATCCTCCAAATTCGAGCAGCAGGCGACGCCCTTTACGCCTCACAATTAGAACCTTGGAGTGCATGGCTGACAGGAACCCAAGGAAAACCACCCGAACCTTACTATGACCCTTTAATATTTGCCGTTACAGAAAGCCACAAACGCAACATCGAAGTTCACGCTTGGTTCAATCCGTACCGCGCCAAAGTTTCCACTCAAACCCCTCCCAACGTCCGCCCGCACCTCTCAGTTACCAATCCCGAATGCGTTTATCCGTGGGGCGACGACTTGTGGATGGATCCGGGAATTGATTTAGTTTTAGACAAGACTTACAACGTAATTTTAGATGTAGTTAAGCGCTACGATATAGACGGCGTTCACTTCGACGATTATTTCTATCCCTATCCCATTGACGGTCAAGAATTTCCCGACAGCAAGATTTACAATAGTTATATTTCTAGAGGCGGCCAAATGAGTTTAGGAGACTGGCGCCGCGAAAATGTCAACAAATTAGTTAGAAGACTCGGACAAGGAATTAAAACAGTCAAACCCAACGTAAAATTCGGCATCAGTCCCTTCGGTATTTATCGACCCGGACAACCACCACAAAGTCGCGGTTTAGACGCCTACGAAACACTCTATGCCGACGCCAAAAAATGGTTAGAATCAGGTTGGGTAGATTATCTAAATCCTCAACTTTACTGGCGCATCGATCAAACAGCTCAAAGCTATCCAATGTTGCTGGAATGGTGGCTAGAAAACAACCCCCAAAACCGACATATTTATGTAGGAAACAACTTAGGAAGACTTGACGGCAACAAGTGGACTGTGCAGGAAATAAACAATCAAATTGAGATTACGCGCAACTCTAAAGACAGCTTAGCTTTAGGCAATGTTTTCTTCAGCATGAAAGCATTTAGCGACAACCGCCAGCAAATCTACGACAATTTTAAATCCACTACATACGCGCAACCCGCACTCGTTCCCGCGATGCCTTGGCAAAATGGAAAGCCGCCGGCCCCTCCAGTATCAGTGGTAGTACAAAAAGTGGGGAATAGCAATGTTTTGCAGTGGAAAAATCCCGTCGATAAAAACATCCGTTCTTGGACGCTTTATCAAAAGAATGGTGATAGCTGGAAACTCATCAAAATCATCAATGCAGACACCGTACAAGTAACGGTAGGAACGGGAATTTATGCTTTGTGTGCGGTTAGCATAATGGCCGTAGAAAGTGTCGGAGTTTTCATAGAAATCTGAGGATAAAACATAAAAATATTCCTGATATCAATTCCGGTTACATCGGGATGATATAAACGGAGGAAACGGCACTGCCGTTTCCCTACCTCGATTAATTGCAGGGAAACGGCAGTGCGGTTTCCTCATTGTGGGTAATATAATTCAATACCGTTTACTTAAGACCGCCCTGGGGTAAAACCCTATGAAAAATAGATACTCTTGTTTGCTTCGTTCCTCGCAATGACAATCTTAAGTAAACCGTATTGATCTATATGTAGCGTATTCGAGGTTTGTGAAGTGTAGGGACACTCCGAGAGCCCATAGGTGTCAACTTAAGGTCAAATCCAGTCAGAGATTGCTGTTTGACTATTAAATCTAGATCCCCCCTAGCCCTCCTTAAGAAGTAGGGTGGTTTTATTGTCAGGATAGGAAATATAAAACTACCAAAAGTATCGCTCAAATGTCGGCTCGCGTTTGGGCCAAGGTACGTAGTTGCGCTTTTAGCGCTCTTTCCTAATATTATAAGGAGCGCTGAAGCGCAACTACGTACCTAATTTGTCTGAGGACAATAAAACCGCCCTACCTAGCCCCCCTTCTTAAGGGGGGGGACAAGAACGTACTCAAAGTCCCCCTTCTTAAGGGGGATTTAGGGGGATCTGGACTATGGTAAAAACGACATTTATCAAGGCTTTCAGGCTTAAGTTGACACGCCTTGGGCAGTGCCGTGTCCCTACGGGGAGCGAGTGTACTTCATAAATGTGGAATTTGCTGTATGTTGCCAAACTTGCGGACAAGTTGAATAGAGACAGATCCAGCGATCGTTCAACTTTTTGAGCTACTTTAAAATCATCCCAAACATAAACTGAATATAGTTCTTCAGCGGAGCATCACTTTTGCTCAGTTTCATTTGCAACAAAGCACCTTCCCAACTATTTAAACAAAACTCTGCTAAGTCTTGAGCCTTTTGGTTTTTGGAGATTTCACCCGCAGTTTGGGCAGCTTCAATGCACTCAGCAAACTGATCTCGCCAGCGATCCGTAGCTTCTTGCAACCGCAGGCGAAAGCGATCGTTTTGATCGGCCATTTCTTGGCTGAGATTGCCAAACAAACAGCCTTCTCGGTATTGCAGAGTTTCAAATTCCTCTAACTTAAAGGTAAAATAACGCTTCAGCCGATTCAGAGGAGTGAGATTGATATCACCTAAATACTGTTCGACAATGCGATCGTGCATTTGGGAATCGTACTCGATGATTGCCAAACCGAATTCTTCTTTGCTACTGAAGAAGTGATAGAAAGAGCCTTTCGGAACCCCTACCGCTTGCAAAACTTCCTGAATTCCGGCGTGATTGTATCCTTTTTCCACAATGATTCGTCGCCCTGCTTTAATCAGAGCAAGTTTGGTATCTTCTTTGATGGCAACTTTTCCACTCATAAACAATGTTACTAGACCAGTCGTCTCGCTCGACGTTTTGAGATTAGCCTAATTTTGATGATTTTGTCAAGAAGGAGGGGCTTTAGTCATGGTATTAAAAAAACAATAATTTCAGGTGATGTAAGATAAAATTCGATCGCAAACTCTCCCTATCCAAACATGAGCGCCACCGCACCAAAGCCCGCCTCAATGTGGAGTCCCCTAGCCCAGCCCGTATTTCGAGCTCTCTGGCTAGCCTCGGGAGTTTCCAGCATCGGCACCTGGATGCACGATGTAGGGGCCTCCTGGCTGATGACATCCCTTTCCCCCTCGCCCTTGCTAATCGCCATGATGCAAGCAGCATCCAGCTTGCCATTTTTCATGCTAGCGCTACCTGCCGGCGCGATCGCCGATGTAGTTGACAGACGCCGCCTGCTATTATTCACCCAAGGCTGGATGCTTGCCGCCGCAGCACTTTTGGGAATTCTCACCGTTGCCAACCTCACAACTCCCTGGATACTCCTAACATTAACCTTTGTGATGAGCATCGGCAGCGCCGTAAATATGCCAGTCTGGCAAGCAATTACCCCCGAATTAGTTGCCAAAGAACAACTGCCGTCAGCCGTAACATTGACCGGAATTGTCATCAATTTATCGCGATCTGTAGGCCCCGCTTTAGCAGGAATTATCATCGCATCCGCCGGAACAGGCTTCGTCTTTTTGCTGAATGCAGCTTCCTTTATCGGAGTCATTCTAGTCATTTATACGTGGCAGAGAAAGCCCCAAGAAACAGCTTTACCCGCAGAAAGATTTATCGGCGCAATGCAAGCCGGAATCCGCTACGTGCGCTATTCTCCACCTTTTCAAGCAGTCCTGATCCGCGCTGGGGCATATATTTTCTTTGCCAGCGCTTTGTTTGCCATGCTGCCACTTTTGGGTCGCCGAGAATTAGGTTTAGATGCTTTTAGATACGGGATAATTCTCGGTTTTTGGGGAATCGGTGGGTTAGCCGGAGCATTTATTTTGCCCAAAATCCGGCAGCGAATTTCCACTGATTTGTCGGTAGCTGCGGCATCAGCGGTGTTTGGCACAATGATGCTGGTATTGAGTTATACGCGCAATTTCTACGCAGTTTGTGCAGCGATGCTGGTAGTGGGATTGTCGTCTTTGACAGTGATGGTAAGTTTGAATGTAGCTGCTCAAACAGCCGTTCCTACATGGGTGCGGGCGAGAGCTTTAGCGACATATTTGTTAGTGTTTCAGGGAAGCATGACTTTAGGTAGTTTACTGTGGGGAACCATTGCCCAGCAAGCAGGAATTTCTGTTAGTTTACAGATTGCAGCAGTTGGAGCGATCGCGACTACAGCCCTCGCCACTCGCTACCGTCTCCGATGTGCAGAAAAAATGGATTTAACATCTTCCCTGCACTGGCAGCAACCAGCCCACTCTTTTGAACCATCTCCCAACGACGGCCCGGTATTAATTACTTTAGAATACTGCATCGATCCGGCCGATGCAAATAGTTTTAAACAAGTAATGCAAGCACTAAGTCGCACCAGGCGGCGCGACGGGGCGATTCAGTGGGGATTGTATCAAGATTTATCCCATCCCAGCCGATTTGTAGAAACGATAATTGTCGAATCTTGGGCAGAGCACAAACGCCAATTCGAGCGAGTCACAAATGCCGATCGCGCGATCGAAGAAACAGCCCGCGCTTTTCACATCGGAGACACCCCCCCCAAAGTTTCCCAAATGATTTACGGCAATCCTGACAATAGATAAATTCTAGAGACAACCAACTGACTAATAACTAATGACTGCTGACTAATCCTAATAAATTCTTCCTTCCGACAGAAGACTTTTGGCCTGCAAATACGATATCGTGTTGCCAATATTTTGATGTTGAGGAGAAAAAAACTGTGGTTCCCTTACGCGATGACAATCCCACCAGTATCACTCCCTACGTTACCTTCGGACTGATTGCTGCCAACGTATTAGTGTTTTTGTACGAACTCAGTTTGGGCGATCGCCAATTAACGCAATTTTTCTACTCTTGGGCGGTCGTTCCTTGCCAGTTAAGCAATATGTGTCGGGTGTCTCTGCCAGTTTCGCCATTTCCCGAATGGACGACACTAATTAGCTCGCAATTCCTGCACGCAGGCTTTCTCCACATTGCCGGAAATATGTTATTTTTGTGGATTTTTGGTAACAACGTAGAAGACCGTTTAGGACACGTAAAATATTTAATATTTTACCTTACTTGCGGCGTTTTAGCATCACTAACTCAGTGGTATTTTTCCTCATCATCGGCTATTCCTTCCCTGGGCGCTAGCGGCGCGATCGCAGGCGTGATGGGCGCATACATTCTCAGATATCCCCAAGCCAAAGTTCTTACTTTACTACCTCTGGGCATTTTTATTACTACAGTCAGAGTTCCCGCTTTCTTCTTTCTCGGATTTTGGTTTGCACAGCAAGCATTGAGCGGTTTAGCTTCCTTGAATGCGCCGGCAAGTGTGGGCATGGAATCCGGGGGAGTTGCCTATTGGGCTCATGCCGGCGGCTTTGTTTTTGGCGCGATTCTCGGCCCTTTATTGGGACTTTTTTCTGATGAAAATCAGATTTAGATAAGATGGCGGTTGAAACCGCGTCTATACAAAGAAAGTCCGCCTCCGCGGACTGAAGAAAATAATGTAATTTCAACTGCCCGCTGTTCTACTCTTCAACCCACGGAGGTGGGTTTTGTTTGTATAGAGGCGGTTTCAACCGCGAGCGTCTTCTATCTATTCCTAGATAAACGTGAAGTCAAATCCCGAAAGAGAAGAAACTCCTGTTACACCATTTAACTTCGCCAAAATGCGAGAATCGTTGCCGGCGAGGTTGTTGCCATTGCCGTCATAAATGATGTAAGTATTGCCGCCGGAATCGTAGGCAAACAAGAATGCACTTCCTCCTAGAATATTTGCAGAAACAGTTGTCTGCACGTTCAGCAGAACTAGGGTGCCACTATTGAGATTCCCGAATCCGGGGGCAAAGTTAAACTGATCGGCGATCGGCACACCGAGACCGGTAAAATCAGTAATCACATCGTATCCGCCTGCGGCGATCGCAGCATTGATGGCCGCCGAAGAAGCCGCATCAAAGGCCAGCCCGCCATCCGCAGGACTGGTATAGCGGAATTGATTGCTACCACCGCCACCCGTCATGGTATCTGCACCCAGGCCGCCTACGAGCACGTCGTTATCCAAACCGCCGTTCATCGTATCGTTGCCGCCTTGGCCGTCAACAGTATCTGCCCCTGCAAAACCGTTCAAATTGTCCGGCAAAGAACCACCAACCAATTTGTTAGGCCCGCTATCAGCCGCCAAGATGGAAACGGCGATCGTACCTGTGCCCGGAATTGTCCCGAATCCGTCGCTGACGCTGTAGGTGAAAGTAGTTGTACCCGCTACGTTGCCGGGGATGAACTGCACCTGAGTGCCGAGATTCACAGCTATGCCCAGTTTTGGCGTGCCGACATTGATAATGCTGAGTGGCCCTTTCTGCGGGCTGGAATCGTTGGCGAGTACGTCGATGAATGTCGGCAGCAAATTATTCGTATTCGTAAATACGATGCCGTCATCGCCAAGCACCGGCGGCAAGCTAGTCGGAAGGGTTGACGATGTATTGAAAGAGTTGATGTTAATCGCAACTGAGGCTGCCGCCGTGCCACCTTGATCGTCCGCTACGCTGTAGCTGAAGGAACCGGCTGACCCGATTACATCAGTTTTAGGTTGGAATTGCAGGCCGAGTAATTCCTGAACTGTCAGTTTTTGGTTCAGGGCGATCGGAGTTGTACCGACAACTACTTGACCGAAATTCGGATTGGGCACTCCGATTACTCCGATCGACAATGGTTGGCCCTCTGGATCTGTCGGCTGCGAAATACTTAGAGACAGAGGCGAATTCTGCAAAGCTGTCAGCGTTTTACCAGTTTCGACGATCGGCAGTTCGTTAGGAGTCGGAGTGGTAAAACTCGGCGGAACTGGCCCACCACCGAAAGGCGGAGGAGTTGGGGTTGTCGCAGTTGGAGTCGGGACAATAGAAGGACTCGGACTCGGAGTTGTCCCCGGTGATGGAGTCGGACTCGGAACCTGTGTCGGTAATGTCCCCGGCGACGGAGTTGGACTCGGATTTGTCCCCGGTGATGGCGATGGAGTCGGACTCGGACTTGTTGCCGGAGTCGGACTTGTTGCCGGAGTCGGACTTGTTGCCGGAGTCGGACTTGTTGCCGGAGTCGGACTTGTTGCCGGAGTCGGACTCGTTGCCGGAGTCGGACTCGTTGCCGGAGTTGGACTTGTTGCCGGAGTTGGACTTGTTGCCGGAGTCGGACTTGTTGCCGGAGTCGGACTTGTTGCCGGAGTTGGAGAAGCAGTTGTCCCCGTCGGTGGCGGTGTCGTAACAGGTTTTGTCCCCGTTGAGGGTGTCGGGGAAGCCGTTGTCCCCGTTGGTGTCGGGGAAGCCGTTGTCCCCGTCGGAGTTGGAGAAGCCGTTGTCCCCGTCGGAGTTGGAGAAGGACTTGTCCCCCTCGGTGTCGGAGAAACACTTGTTCCCTGAATAGTAAAGGGATTATCTTCTACGCGCGGTATTCGAGCCGTAGTGAACCTAGATTCATCTAGCGAACCAGGTCGCACATCAACCAACACCGCCAAAAATTCGCCAGTTTGCTTGTCCTGAATAATCGTGTTGCTAGAATTCGAGCCTTGACCCTGGAAGATGTTTAACTGTGTAAAGTTCAGACCTCCAGCCAAGCCGATCGAATCTCCTGCCTTAAAATCTCTGATTAAATCAGCATCACCGATCTCGCGGCCGCCAGTAGTCAGAAACCCGCTACTAGAAACCGACGTACCCACCCTACCGAGAACAAAGATATCCGAACCCTCGCCTCCTGTCAGAGTATCAGACCCGCGATCGCCCGTCAGAATATCATCCCCAGCATCTCCAGATAGAGCATCATTGCCATCTCCTCCAAATAGCAGGTCATCACCCTCGCCACCCTCACCAGTATCGTTACCAACACCGCCGCTGATGACATCCCCACCGTCGGCGCCCAAAAGAATATCATTGCCCGCAGCGCCGATCAGGCAGTCATTGCCCGTGTCGCCAAAAACAGTGTCACTGCCCTTGTCGCCAAAAATCAGGTCGTCTTCCGCACCTCCGCGCAGACAGTCATTGCCTTTACCGCCGTACAGCGTATCGTTGCCTTCCGAACCCAAGACAACATCGTTGCCCTGGTCGCCAAAAGCTGCATCGTTGCCCTGGTCGCCAGAAACCAAGTCATCGCCTTTGCCGCCCCGCACGGTGTCATTACTGCGCCCGCCTTCAACGATATCTTTACCAGCGCCACCATTGAGAGAATCGTTACCGTCTTCGCCCCTGATGATATCGTCCCCGTCCCGACCCAGAATCGTGTCGTCCCCGTCGCGCCCGGAAATCGTGTCGTTGAACAAGCTGCCGATTAAATAGTTATTCCCGTCATTGGCGACAACTACACCATCGACAAACAGCGGCTGTGGGGGAGGCGTGGGTACAGTCGGAGTTGGTCGAGGCACCGGTACGATCGAAATCCCCGGGCCTGTCCCCATCATCGTCGGAGTTGTCCCCGTCATCGACGGAGTTGTCCCCGTCATCGTCGGAGTTGTCCCCGCCATCGACGGAGTTGTCCCCGTCATCGACGGAGAAGTCCCCGTCATCGACGGAGAAGTCCCCGTCATCGACGGAGAAGTCCCCGTCATCGACGGAGAAGTCCCCGTCATCGACGGAGTTGTCCCCGGCGACGGCGTAGGAGTGGTCTCCGGTATAATAATTACTGGTACTGCACTGGGCATTTTTCGGACTCCTTGCGACGCTACTCAAAAACGACTAGATAAACTTAAAGTCAGAGGCAGTAATGACGGTGCTAAGAGCTCCCGGCACTGTAGGAATAGAATTCAACACTGCCAAATCGAAAGCTGGGAGACTGTCGTCTGCCACATTCGGGTCAAAGCCGAGAACATACTGGTTAAAAGTATTGTTCAGGTACACGAAGAAAGCTCCAGTTTTGCTCGAACCGTTTTGATTCTTCAACACTGCATTGATTGCTTGAGCGTTGTCAAATTTAGATTCAAACAAAATCACTTCTTGCTTGCTGATGTTGTCGCCGCCACTGCCGATATTCCTGACGATAAAACTGGTGAAATCGTTAGTAGTTCCCGAGTTGGTTAAACCTGCGAAATTTGACGACCTGAACAAGAATCTGTCGGTGCCGGTGCCATTAGCATTAAAGTCAGTAATGATATCTACACCTTCACTCGGAGTTTCGTAGTAGAAGAAATCATTACCAGCATCGCCGGTGAGCAAGTCAGAACCGTTCCCGCCGCCCAAAATATCATTGCCCGCACCGCCGGAAAGCGAGTCATTGTCATCGCCACCCAATACCAAGTCGTTGCCGAAGGCGCCGCTGAGACAGTCGCTACCGGCGCCGCCGTCTACAGTGTCGTCGCCCGCTTCGCCCAACAGGGAGTCGCCGCCGCCCTCGCCTAATATGTAGTCGTTGCCCGCACCTCCGAGTCCGGTGTCGCTGCCTTCTCCACCTAAAATGGTGTCTTCGCTATCGCCGCCGGAGATCGAATCGTTATTGATACCGCCATCGAGCAAGTCTCTGCCGATGCTGCCATCGAGGATGTCGTCGCCGGCACCGCCCTCGATCGAGTCATCGCCAATTCCACCCAATAATGTGTCGGTGCCGCTGCCTCCAAGTATCGAGTCCTCGCCGGCTTCTCCCAATATCGAATCATTCCCAGCGCCGCCGTCAATGGTGTCGCCGTTGTCACCGCCCGAGATGATGTCATTGTCATTGCCGCCGAACATCAAATCGTTGCCCAGTCCGCCAACTAGCGAATCTATGCCATCTTCGCCATTGATGGTGTCGTTGCCCAGTCCGCCGTCGAGGTTGTCGTTGCCGATCGAACCCAGCAGCGAGTCATTGCCTGCATCACCGAATGCAAAGTCGTCGCCGCCCCTGCCGTCGATGATGTCGTCCCCGGCACCGCCTGAGATGGTATCGTTGCCTGCCCCGCCGATGATGTAGTCGCTGATGTTGCTGCCTGTAAAGCTGCTGGCAGGAAGTGCGGTGCGATCGACAATATTATCTACCACCGTAATGCTGAAGGATGCCGGCCCGATCTTTGAAGACCCGTCGGAGGCTGTAAACGTGAAACTGTCGCTGCCACCTCCTGCTAACAAGTTGTATTTGACAATGTTGTTGTTGACATCGTCTTGGCTAAATTTGCCGCCCACGTTGAGAAATGTGGTGCCCCTTTGCACAAAACCTCTGGTAGCGTCGGGGGCTTTAGTAATCGTGTAAACAATTTCCGATGGAGGGTTGTCGGGATCTGTCACCAACAAATCGGCGGCGGTGATTGTCTGAGTAGGAGCACTTTTGGCAACCACCACACCATCGTTAATAACTAGCTGTGGGGGGTTGCTGACGTTGATAGTTACTGTTGCCTGAGCAGTGCCGCGGTTGCCGTCTGAGATCGAGTAGCTGAAGCTGTCAGAACCAGAGAAGCCAGCATTTGGGGTGTATTTGAAGTCGCCGCCGCCCAAGGGAGTCAGAGTCCCTTTGGCTGTTGGGGTAAAAGTCGTAACCGTCAAAGGGTTCTTGTCTGCATCGGTGTCGTTCAACAGAACGTTGAAAGTGAGACCTTGACCTGAAACCGTAGTGAAGTTGTCGTTAACTGCGACTGGAAGCTGATTGACAGGTGTCGGACTCGGACTTCCTGTCGGCGTCGGACTTCCTGTCGGTGTCGGGCTTCCTGTCGGCGTCGGCGTTGGACTCGGACTTGCCGTCGGCGTGGGGAAGATTGGCCTCGGACTCGGCGTCGGAGTGTCTGTGGGAGTCGGAGTGTCTGTGGGTGTGGGAGTCGGACTCGGTGTCGGAGTTGGTGTGGGAGTCGGACTTGCCGTCGGTGTGGGAGTCGGCGTCGGACTCGGAGTCGGCGTCGGAGCTGGTAGTGGGGTGGCGCTGCCTGGAACTATGGGGGCAATTACAAATGAGCTGCGTCCCAAGGTTCTGCTGTCTACTCCGGGCAATACTGCTAAAAAGTCGCCGCTGACGCCGTTGCGAATAATGGTGCTGCCGGCTTTGCTGTCGGTGCTTTGGAAGATTACCAAATCTTCAAACTTGAGGTCGCCGCTCAGCCCGATCGCATCTTCACCTTGGCGAAAGTCTGTGAAAATATCAGCATCGGCGATATCCGGGCCGCCTGTGGTGAGAAATGCTGGGTTAGTGCCGTTGCTGCTGCTGCCACCGGGGGTGCTGAAGGTACCGATAACGAAGACATCTCTGCCTTCGCCTCCTGCTACTATGTCTTTGCCTGCTTCGCCCCAAAGAATATCGTTGCCAGCACCACCGTCCACGATGTCGTCCCCAGCACCGCCGAACACGATGTCGTCGCCGTCACCTGCAAAAATGGTATCCGCGCCGCCATTGCCGTAGAGCCAGTCGCCTCCTTCGTTGCCAAATAGCAAGTCTTCGCCTTCGCCACCGAAGAGCGAGTCATTACCTTGATCGCCCCAGAGAACGTCATCGCCGCGATCGCCCAAAAAGCTGTCGTCGCCCAACCCACCGCGCAAGCTGTCGGTGCCTTTGCCGCCGTAGGCTGTATCTTTGCCTTCGCCTCCAATTACCGTATCGTTGCCGTCATTGCCGTACAACAAATCGGGGTTATTTCCCCCGTCGAGGGAATCGCTGCCTTTGCCTCCGTACAGGGTATCGAGTCCTGAACCGCCGTCGAGCACGTCGTTGCCGGGGCCACCAAACAATACGTCCTCATCATCATTGCCAAAAACTAAATCATCGCCACCAGATCCTTGCAGGTTGTCGTTGCCTTGCAGCCCGGAAATCACGTCGGGGCCGGGACTGCCAACTAACGAGTCGTTGGTTTCTGTTCCCCGAAGTACGCCCCCAATGATTGAGGGTACGGTACCTTTTCCTCCGCCCAATGTGTCGTCTATGCCGCCCAATGTGTCGTCAGAGGGAGTTGGCGTCCGCGTTGGGGTTGGTGTTGGCGTTGGTGTCGTTGGCGTTGGCGTCGTTGGCGTTGGCGTCGTTGGCGTTGGCGTCGTTGGCGTTGGCGTCGTTGGCGTTGGCGTTGGCTCAACTATAATAATTGGTACTGCACTGGGCATTATTTTGGCTCCTTATCAACAACGATCCCGATTAACTTTAAGAACTGATTAGTATCAGCTTGTTGCCACAAATCTGGCCTAAAATTGATTATTGACACTCCCCGGTCTGAAGACGCGGGGATTCTTAAGGACAAACTTTGGGGGATGAATCCGCCCAAAGTTTAATTCTTAAAGGGTTAGTCAGTAACCCGCTACCCACTCGCTCAACTATTGAGTCTATGGCTACTTTTGATTTCCTAATGATGTTTGCCGCACCGTTAACATCTGCATTCAGAATTGATTTCTGAGCAGAACGGTATAAACCTCG
>NZ_JAEQCB010000054.1:0-24704 GCF_020738785.1 Microcoleus sp. PH2017_05_CCC_O_A
GCCACCGAGTTGGAACCAGCGGGTGAAGTCCCACTGTGCTTCGGGGCCCCACAGGAACAGCAGGGAGTGTCCGAGGCTGTTGGCTGGGGTGGAGACTGCGACGGTGAGGAAGTTGGCTCCTTCGAGGTAGGAGCTTGCCAAACCGTGGGTGTACCAGGAGGTAACGAAGGTGGTGCCGGTTAACCAGCCACCGATCGCCATGTAAGCGCAGGGGAATAGCAGGATGCCAGACCAGCCTACGAAGACGAAGCGATCGCGCTTGAGCCAGTCGTCGAGTACATCAAAGATGCCTCTTTCGTTCTCGGCGCGTCCGACTGCGATTGTCATTACGGTAAAATCCTTTTGCTTGTTAAAAGACCAAGGTTTCTAATTAAACTTAACATAACTATATATTATAAGTTCATTAATTTTCAACTAGAACAGCAGGAGTTGATACAGAATCGCGATCGTGACTGGGCGATCGCGCCAGCGGAGTGAGACTAAGGTAGGCTAGTTGAATTAAAATTTTGGTTTAAGGCTGTTTAAATTTATGACTGCAAAAACAATGACCTCGATCGATTCTGTCCTGCGCTATGAGGTTTTGGGATCTCGTCGCTTCAGCAATTACTGGTGGGCAACGGTTGTCAGCATTGGAGGGACTGGTTTCCTGCTGTCGAGCATTTCCAGCTACTTACACAAGAACCTGCTGCCTTTTGCTGACCCGACTCAGCTTATTTTCATCCCCCAAGGCATCGCGATGGGTTTCTACGGTGTCTGCGCCCTGCTGTTGGGGCTTTATCTGTGGCTGACTGTTCTCTGGGATGTTGGCGGCGGATACAATGAGTTCGATCGCAAAACAGGTAACATTCGGATCTTCCGTTGGGGATTTCCCGGCAAAAACCGCAAACTTGATTTTACTTGCAAGACATCGGACGTGCAATCTGTGCGGGTCGATATTAAAGAAGGTCTCAGCCCCCGCCGCAGCATTTATCTTAAGCTCAAAGACCGCCGTCAGTTTCCCCTGACAAGAGTCGGACAGCCCATTTCTTTGTCTGATGTGGAAAATCAAGCTGCCGAATTGGCTCGATTTTTGCAAGTGTCCCTAGAAGGGCTGTAGAGATTTGGGATTTGGGATTTGGGATTTTCGATTTGATATTGGTAATGTTTTGTAGGTTGGACGGCGGGGCGCACAAAATCGATAAATCTAGAGTGCGCCCGGCCATGTACCCGATCTGAATGAAGTGAAAGTGAAAATACAAATGCAAATGCAAATCAAAATTCAGCGGTGGTTCTTCTCACTTTTAATAATTGGCGCGCTGTTTGTCGGGGGATGCGGTAGTTCCCCTGCTGCAAACTCTACTCCGACACCAAATCCGGCGTCGGGTGAAAGCATTTCTTTGTCTCCGTCTCCGTCTCCGTCTCCTGCTGCTGTGGCGGCGAGTTCGCAATTTAGCAATTTGCCACGCTTGCAAGGAAAAGCAACGGTAGTGATGACGGTTAAAGGTACTCCGATTACGATCGAACTCGACGGCACAAATGCCCCAATTACTGCGGGCAATTTTGTCGATTTGATTCAGAAAGGAGTCTACGACGGGCTGGTATTTCACCGAGTGGTGCGGGAACCTCAGCCTTTTGTAGTTCAGGGTGGCGACCCCCAGGGCAAAGACCCTAAATTCCCTGCGTCGCGGCTGGGAACTGGGGGCTTTATTGACCCGAAAACATCTGTCGAACGCAGGATTCCTCTGGAAATTAAAGCTAAAGATGCCCCGAACCCGACTTACAGCCAAACGCTAGAACAAGCTGGGATTGCTCAGAAACCCGTGTTGATGCACACTCGCGGGGCTGTGGCTATGGCTCGATCGCAAAGTCCTGATTCGGCTTCTTCTCAGTTTTACTTTACTTTGACCGATGTGCCGTTTTTGGACGGTAGCTATGCGGTTTTTGGCTACGTGAAGCAAGGGATGGATGTTGTTGATAAGATTCAAGCGGGCGATCGGATTGATAAGGCTACTGTGACCCAGGGTTTAGAAAATTTTAAGGCTGCTAGTTAGTCAGTTGACAGTTGACAGTTGACAGTTGACAGTTTGCCGTTGGGAGTTGGTAGTAGTTATTGGTTATTGGTAACAACCCAAAACTAATACCTGATAACTACGCATCAACAACCAACAAGTCATAGATTACGAATAACTAATCACAACTAACTAATAACTACTGCCTTCTAACTGATACTTATGGATGTTGTGGTTACGGGAATTGGTCTTGTTTCAGCGTTGGGAAATCTGGAAAATAGCTGGAAAAGATTGTTATCTGGGGAGTCGGGAATTCGGCAACATCAACCTTTTTTAGAACTTGAACCGCAACTTTTGGCTTTGGTAGGTACAAAACCTGCTGATTTAATAAGTTTAATTTTGCCTGTTTTAGCAGATGCTTTGCAAGATGCTAATTTGACTTTGCCGATTCCTGATTGCGGAATTGCGATCGGTTCTAGTCGCGGCTTTCAGGCTAATTTGGAACTGTTGCTAAGAGAGGGGGAGAGGGGGAGATGGGGAGAGGGGGAGAGGGGGAGAGGGGGAGAGGGGGAGATGGGGAGAATTGCCCAATTACCAATGCCCAATTCCCAATTCCCAATTACCAATGCCCAATTCCCAATTCCCGATGCCCAATTCCCAATTCCCGATGCCCAATTCGTGGACTTTTTGCCTCACATGGGGGCGATCGCGGTGGCGAGGGCAATTGGCTCGATGGGGCCTGTGCTGGCGCCGATGGCTGCTTGTGCGACGGGCCTACAGTCGATCGCCCGCGCTGTTGATTTAATCCGCACCGGTGAGTGTCAGCGCGCGATCGCTGGTGCTGTTGAAGCGCCAATTACACCGCTGACTGTGGCTGGATTTAACCGGATGGGTGCTTTGGCAAACACGGGCTGTTATCCCTTTGACGAAGAGCGGGAAGGCTTGGTGCTCGGCGAAGGCGGGGCTTTATTTGTATTAGAATCAAGTGAGTTGGCAAGGCGCCGCAACGCTAGAATTTACGGTCTAATTTCCGGCTTTGGGTTGACAAATGATGCTTTTCATGCTAATTCGCCGGAGTTGGGCGGGACAAGTGCGATCGCGGCGGTAAATCAATGTTTGAAACGTAGCAATTTAACGGCGGCTGATATAGATTTTATTCACGCTCACGGTACTGGAACTGATTTAAATGACCGACACGAAGCCCTGTTAATTCAGAAATTGTTTCGCCAAGGAGTTGCTGTTAGTTCGACGAAGGGGGCTACTGGTCATACTTTGGGAGCTTCGGGTGCTTTGGGCGTCGCTTTTTGTTTGATGGGTATTAAATACCAGGTGTTGCCGCCTTGTACTGGCATAAAAAAACCGGGGTTTGAGTTAGATTTTGTTCGCTGCGCCCGATCGACTTTTGTGAGAAATGCGGTTTGTTTGAGTTTTGGTTTTGGCGGGCAGAATGCTGGGATTGTGTTGTCGGGCGATCGTTAATTTTTGGTAATCGAAGGCGATCGGCATTGAAATTGCAGCATCTCTCTACAATTAAAATCTTGTGGGGGCGTGTCCGAAAGTGCGATCGCACTTCCCATTTAAATCTGAGATCAAATATCATATATATGTATTTTAGTCAATTAACTTAGAATGTTGGTGAGATTTCTGGTACCGCTGTGCTAGTCTGGCTCTCCATATCGAGGCTTACCCTTCCCTCAAAGCCAGGGATTCCAGAAAATAACAGCAAATTCCAGCAGTATTGTATTTTATTAACGCATCGATGCTTATAGCGCGAAGATAGAAGAAAGAAACAGTTTCAATTAAGCCTCAGGTATTTTCACATGGATCTGGCATCTCATCGATTTATGTCTTATTTTGAACCTCTTCAAGCTGCTCATCTGTGCCAAATAGCTGTATTGGAAAGTTTTGCTGAAGAAACGGTGGTTTTTGAAGAAGGAGAAACAGCCGATTTTTTAT
This sequence comes from Microcoleus sp. PH2017_05_CCC_O_A, assembly GCF_020738785.1. Lineage (NCBI taxonomy): Bacteria > Bacillati > Cyanobacteriota > Cyanophyceae > Oscillatoriales > Microcoleaceae > Microcoleus > Microcoleus sp. PH2017_05_CCC_O_A. Next base: position 3,945 of record NZ_JAEQCB010000054.1, read on the forward strand.
ATCTAGTTTTAGAAGGTAAAGTCGAGTTTAGCAAGCGGATTGACAACAGTAAATATCAAACTATTGCTGTCGCTAAGCCCGACGATTTTTTTGGCGAACTCGGAGTTTTAGACGGAGAGCCTCGCAGTGCTAGAGCTGTGGCAGTTGCCGGATCGAGTTTGGCCAAAATAGGCCGCGAAGAATTGATAGCAAACCTCGAGTTTGCTAAAGGCAGTTCAGTAATGCAAATGTTTAGTTTCATTATTAAAAATTTGCGCTCTACCACGGATCAATATGTTAGCCAATTCGTACACAAACAAAAAATGGTTTTGGTGGGTGAAATGGTGAGTACAATTATTCACGATTTCAAAAGTCCTTTTACGGGAATTAAACTCTCCAGCGAAATGCTCAAAGAAATGCACCCCGATGCTGAAACTCAGGAATGGTGTGAACTTATTCAGTTGCAAGTTCAGCGAATGTTGGGGATGGCTGAGGAAGTATTAGAATTTTCGCGTGGGAACTCTGCATTAAATAAAAAACCAGTTAATCTCATCCAGACGTTGCAGCAGTTTGAAAAGTTGAACAGAGTTTATTTTGAGGCTGCAAAAGTAGACTTAGTGCTGGGGGTATCAGAAGTGATAGTGGAAGCTGACGACAATAAGATTTTGCGAGTTTTACAAAATTTAGTTGGGAATGCTGTTGAAGCTTTTGGCGGACGCGGGGGCCGAATAGAGATTATGCTGACAGAAAGTGAGGATTGGGCAGAAATTAGCATTTATGATAACGGCCCTGGCATTCCGCAATCAATCAAGGACAAGTTATTTGAACCGTTTATAACCTATGGCAAGCGGACTGGTACTGGCTTGGGAACGGCGATTGCTAAGTCGATTGTTGATGCTCACAAAGGGGAAATTAGTTATGAGTCGGAAAACAAAAAAGGAACCACTTTTTACATCCGCTTGCCAAAAGTCATCAGTTAGTCTGTGGAGTTTAAGTAATGTTTGTTTGTCACCACCGACTTCAATCAATCATTTAATCGATTTGAGATTGTTCGACTTCCTTCGGCTCCCTTCGGCTACGCTCAGGACAAGATGCTCAGGACAAGTTTGAGATTGGATAGTTGCCCCCACAAGTGAATCTGGGAGCTTGAACTTTTGTCTAAAATGTTGGGAACATCTACGACTTAACTATGTGGAACATTACCAGTTTTTGGGCGGATCGCGATCGTGTGTATGGAGTGGCAGAATCAGGTATAATTGAATTAACGAACCGCTAAAAATCTGATGCCAGTTACTATTCAAACCTTACCCGCAGAAGTTATCGATTTAATTGCCGCAGGCGAAGTTATTGACTCGATCGCCGCTGCGGTACGAGAATTAGTAGAAAATTCTCTGGATGCTGGCGCAACTCGCATCGTTGTGTCTGTTTGGCCCGAACAATGGCGGGTGCAAGTTGCCGATAATGGTACGGGAATGGATCGGGAAAACTTGCAGCAGGCGGCTTCGCCTCACAGTACGAGCAAAATTACCACGGAAGCTGACCTTTACAAAATTGCTACTTTGGGATTTCGCGGTGAAGCTTTGCACAGTTTGGCTCAGTTGGGCTGTTTGGAGGTTTTGAGCAGGCCCAACGATTTGGGATTCGGAGATTATTGGGAAAATCGACAGTCTGCGGAAACCCCCCCTAGCCCCCCCTTAACAAGAGGGGGAGTTGAGAAGTCATCTTTGAACCAGCCGGGAGTTGAAAATGCTCGATCGGGCTGGCGGGTAGTTTACAACAACGCTGGGGAAGCTGTGGAGCTGGAAACAGTGGCAATTGCTCCGGGCACGGTGGTGACTGTGGCTAATTTGTTTGGCAATTGGCCCGTGCGCCGCACTTTTTTGTCGCCGGCACAGCAAATGCGATCGATCCAATCAATCCTCCAGCAAATTGCAATTTGTCACCCCTACGTTAATTGGCAGTTGCGCCAAGCAAATGCGCCTTGTTTTTACATAACTTCGGCGAGCACAGCGGAACAAATTTTGCCTCAGTTTGTGCGCGGCGTGCGATCGAGCGATTTACAATATTTAAAGTTAGATTTGCCTGCGAGTCCTGAGAATCAGAAAGTAGCAAATCTCTTGCGAGAAACTGAACTTGTGGGAGCTACAAGCAACCACAATTATCAATTCCCAATGCCCAATGCCCGATGCCCAATGCCCAATTCCCAGTCTTTGGAGTTAGTAATTGGTTTGCCCGATCGCTGTCACCGCAGGCGGCCGGATTGGGTTAAGGTGGCAGTAAATCGGCGGGTTGTGCGATCGCCCGAAATAGAGCAAACTATTCTCAGCGCCTTCGCCCGCACTTGTCCGCGCGATCGCTATCCCGTGTGTTTTGTTCACCTACAACTCTCCCCCTCGGAAATCGACTGGAACCGCCACCCGGCTAAAGTGGAAATTTATCTGCACGATCCGAGTTTTTGGCAAGCACAAGTTGGCGCGGCAATCGATCGGGCTTTGCACCTGAATGATGAGGTTTTGGCAGATCCTCCAATTCCCGATCGCGTGGGACAGTTGTTGAAAGCATCAGAACAAAAAAGTGCTTACAGTGTGGGGACTTCAGCTCGAAAGAGTGATGGCGGTGACGAACAGACAACAGGTCGTAAAATAGGATTGATGGAACTGAGGGCGATCGCTCAAGTTCATAATACTTACATTGTTGCAGAACACTCTAGCGGAATGTGGTTAGTCGAACAGCACATCGCTCACGAGCGCGTTTTGTACGAACGTATCTGCGCTGATTGGCAGCTAAAATCTCTAGAAAAACCAGTGATTCTCAGTCAATTATCTGCCCTGCAAATTGAGAATTTGTCCCGCTTGGGTTTGGAAGTAGAAAGTTTTGGCGAACAGTTATGGGCGGCACGGGAAGTACCGGATTTATTGGTCGATCGAGATGACTGTGCGGATGCGCTTTTTGAACTCAGTAAAGTCGCAGATTTGCAAGCTGCTCAAGTTGCTACTGCTTGTCGTAGCGCTATTCGCAATGGTACTCCTCTCAATCTTTCTCAAATGCAAAATTTGTTGGATGAATGGCAGCAAACTCGCAATCCGCGCACTTGTCCGCACGGCCGCCCGATCTATTTTGCGTTGGAAGAATCGACTTTGGCTCGGATTTTTCGCCGCAGTTGGGTGCTTGGAAAAAGTCACGGGATTTGAAGGTTAAAAGTTATGCTTTAAGATTCGCGTTACATACAGAATTGTTTTTTTTGAACCGCAGAGGGCGCAGAGAACGCAGAGAGGAAGAGAAGAGAGAAGAAATGTTTCAGAATTTGATTGTAGTGAGGAATGCAAGTCGGCATCAGACTAGAATAAAATAAAGAAAAATTTTTTGATAATCGTTTGTAGTGAGCATTTTGACCCGCAAAAATAAGGACTGAAGTCCTCACTACAAACCTTTTTTAGATGACAATAATAGATTGTGCGTTGGGAAGAAAAAAATGAAAAATGTTTTTATATTTTCGATTGTGTTAAATGTAGTTTTGCTATCTATTATCTTAATCTACATAGGGAAGCGGGGCTATTTGGGCAGAATTTTGGTAATGGCGAATGCAAATTATCTGGAATTGCCGACGGATACGCTGAGTTCTCAGTCTTGGTGGCAAGATGAGGTAAAGTATCAAGTTGCTGTGACTCAGAATACGCAGATAAAAACTTGTTTTTTTGGAGATTCCATCACTTCGATGCTGGGGAATAATCTGGGTGACAATTCTTTCAATTTTGCGATCTCTGGCCTGACTGCGATTTCTCAGTTGGAACAGCTTAAGTTTTTAACTGCTGCTCAAGTTAAGTGCGATCGCGCGATTGTTGCTCTCGGGACAAACGATGCTATTTACAGAAGTATGGAGGGACAATTTGTGAAAAATATGCGGCAAATAATTAGCACTGTCAAAAAAGATATGGGGGCGAAACAGGTGATTTTGATGCCAGCTTTTTATTCCACTATTGAGGCCAGTCGCGATGTTACTGTTGCTGCTCCGATTCCGAGAGTCGATAAGTTTAATCAGTTGATTCGCCAGGTTGCTGCTGCTGAAAATTTATCAATTGATGAAGCTGGTTTGCAGCCGTTATTTGAAGGTAAAGCTTTGAAGGCTAATTTGACTTCGGATGGCGTTCACCTCAATGCTGATGGCAAAAAAATCTATCGTGAAGCTTTATTAAAAATAGTGGCTTTTTTAGATAAAAAGGATTAACAGAATGACCGCAATATGAGAATTTCTGTCTCGTTTGTGTGGCCGATCGCAAACTAAATTCTAAAACCCTTGTGTGACATACTCCCACATCAACCTGAGTACAGGTATGATGTGGGCTTCTTAGCAGCCCGATGAAGGGTATGCAAAATTTCCTTCGCGGTACTGTCATCCATAGTTCCTACTACAGAAAGATTCCCGCTACGGCGTTTTATACTTGGGAAAATGCCCAACCCAAGTCTCTTTAGGTTGATCGCGGCGTTCACATCACGATCAACCATTAAAGAATGTTGCTCATCCCAATAATTCCGCATACCGCAATCGGTAAAAACGATTTCATTCCGATAACACAGAACCATTGAGGTATAAGCAGGCTTTTGCGGAACGACAACTGATCCAGCTTTTTCGGCTATGTATTCCAGCGTCTTGAAAAATTGACCGAACGCAGCATCGAGCCAAGACTTGTTTAATCCTGATTTTGCTGATTGACCGTTCGGAAGGTAATTACCCTCATCATCTTGCTTAACTTTATTCCGCTTAGTTAAGCCTTTTAAATTTAAATCTTCGTGAAAGAAGAACTTAGCTCCAGACTCGATCAGTTTGTGAGCCGTTTTGTAATGAAAGTCTTGGCGAGAACGCGCTATTTTTTGGTGTTGTCTCGCTTCTTTTTTGGCTAATTTTCGTCGGGATTTAGAGCCACGCTTCCGTTTGTTCCGCTTTTTTGAGATGCGGTCTAGCTTGGCTTGGTTTTTGCGAAGCGGTTTTAAGGAAGGTAACTTTTCTCCCGACGACGTTGCCAGGTAGACATCTTCGTGTAGTACCGCATCTAATCCAATTGAATTTTCCCAGTTTGGGGTAACTTTATCAGGAATAAATTGAGGCACTAAAGAGTCTTCAAGCATTATTTGAATAAACCAACCGTCAGCCTTTTTAGTTACACTAATTTGCTTGACACTAAATCCATCGGGGATTGGGCGGTGCATCCGAACTTTTATGATGCCCAACTTTGGCAATCGGATATAAAACCAATTCTTACGAATCAACTTAATCCAGTCGCTTTTAGCCGTACAAAAAGTCATCGTCCGGTAATCTACCTCAGTCTTGAAGCGGGGTTTACCCGATCTTCCGCCCTTACTATCCCCTATGATAAACCGCTCAAAAGCTTTGTCTACTCGCTTAGAGACATCTTGCAGTACAGTTGAATCTACCTGCTTAAAATCCAAAAGCTCGCCACTATGAAAAACTTTTACTAAGTCTTTCTTGATGACGGGCAATTGTTGTTTTTGGGTATAGTAGTTGGGCTTTTTACGAGGCGCAGAGATGCTAGTAATCAATGGACAAGCGTTTATCGCAGTGCGGTTCATCTCCCACCAATCAAATCGATCGCCTAGCTGTCGGTTATACCAATAGCGGCAGACCCTCAACCAATGGTTGAGGGTTAATCTTTTATTAGTGTCGGGATAGAACTGGTACTGGTAGGTTGCTTTCATTGCATCACAGCCGATACGCCTCGATTAGTGTTACTCTATCAGAGAATACTGTTTAGTGTCAAGTATATGAGTAAAGATTTTATCCATAAAGCCAGAGGGGTTTCCGATCTCAAGTGTCATTTAGTGTTGACAACCAAATATCGGCGGAAAGTTCTAACTGATCCAATGTTGTCCAGGCTTGAGGAGATTTTTAAGAACTTGATGGGAAAATGGGAAGGAAGATTGGTAGAATTCAATGGTGAGCGTGACCACGTACATTTGTTGCTTCAATATACACCACAAACTGAGCCAAGTAAGCTTATCAACAATCTTAAGACTGTCTCTAGTCGCTATTTGCGAAAAGAGTTTGTAAGTGAAGTTGAAAAAGTTTACTGGAAAGATGTTTTTTGGACAAATGGCTATTTTATTGCTTCCTGTGGTGGCGTGACGGTTGAGCAATTGAAAAAGTACATTGAGGAGCAAGATAGACCTGTCGAGTAAAACAAGAAGTCTGTTCGTCTCGTCATCCATCTGCCCACTGCTCAAAGCTATGCTTTGAGATTGTGGACAGATAGAATCCTCCTCTCACGCGCATGAGAATCCCACACTAATCGAAGCGGTATGGTGTGGGGATTCCCGTCTGCCTAGCTAAAAGGCGATCGAATCGTTAAATTTCGTTAAATTCCATTGCAAAGCTATCCCAAATATCCCTGAACTTGGGTTCGTCGCGCATACTGAAAGAATCCACCATACACCAATTCTTTCTTAAGGAAATCTGTCATAATGGATGGCGATAAATGCCAAAAATCGGGTTGTACGGGAACGATCGAGGATGGCTATTGTGATGTCTGCGGCATGGCGGCCGTCAAAACCGCTGAACGGCTGCTTTCCTCCCCTCTCCCCACTGCATCGAACGCAAGCTTATCCAGAACCAATTCACCCACAGCCAGTACGCCGACGGGTTCATCCTCCGCAAGCAGCCGCAGTTCCCGGCGCACGGGTAGCACCTCTAGAAGCAGCCGCAAACAATTAGGTGCGGGATTGGTGTCGATTCCGGAACTCCCTTCCACTGAACCGGAAAAGGCGCTGCTTGTAGAAGCCGTCGTCCCGGAAAACAAACGCTTCTGTTCCAGTTGCAACAACGCTTTAAGTCGGGAAAGAGGGTTTTGTCCGAAGTGCGGCCATAAGTATTCCTTCGTTCCCAGCCTCAAACCTGGCGATCGAGTCATTAACCAGTACGAAGTCAAAGGTGCGATCGCCTACGGGGGACTCGGCTGGATCTATTTGGGATTTGATAGGAGTCTGTCGCGCTACGTCGTTCTTAAAGGGTTGCTCAACACGGAGGACGAAGCCAGTGCTGCCGTTGCTGTAGCCGAACGCCAATTCCTCGCCTCTGTCAAACACGCCAACATCGTTGGGATTTACAACTTCGTCAACCACCTCAACGAAGGCTTCATCATTATGGAGTACGTTGGAGGTCAGACGCTCAAGGAGATTCGCAAGACGCGCGGAGTGTTACCTGTTGCTGAAGCGATCGCCTACATTCATCGCATTCTCGGCGCTTTTGCCTACCTGCACGCGCAAGGTTTAGTTTATTGCGACTTCAAACCGGATAACGTCATGCTCGAAAGCAATGACGTGAAACTGATCGATATGGGTGGGGTGCGGCGCATTGACGACTTAGATGGGGACATCTACGGAACAGTGGGGTACAGCGCACCGGAAGCAGGAGAAGGGCCCACTGTCGTCTCGGATTTATTCACGATCGCCCGCACCCTCGCTGTTCTGGTGACGAACATTTCGGGCTTCAGCAAACAACACCAGTACAAGTTACCCAGTCCGCAAGAAGAACCCCTATTCGCCCACCAAGAATCCCTCTATCGCTTCTTGCTCAAAGCCACGGCGTACAACGCTGACGATCGCTTCCAGTCGGCGGAGGAAATGGCCGATCGATTGTTGGGAGTGTTGCGGGAAGTGGTAGCACTGGAAACAAATACGCCGCATCCGGCTGCCAGTACCCTGTTCGGCTCGGATATGCTCGCGCTGACGGCATCTTCAGACTTGGAACCGATTGGCGCGGACTTCCGACAGTTGCCCGTACCAACGATCGATAGCAACGATCCAGCTTTTAACGCGGTATTGAATGCCCAAGCGATCGCCGATCCCATACAACGTCAGGTGAATTTGGAGCAGGTGGTGCAGCAGTATCCCAACTCTCGCGAAGCTTTACTCCGACTGGCTGACAGTTCGATCGAGATTCGCCACTATCCAGCCGCCGAAACGGCACTAACGCAAGCCGAACAACTCGATGCTTGGGATTGGCGCGTGCGTTGGTATCGCGGTAGGTTGCTGCTGGCGCGGGGTCAGGCAAAACCCGCACAGGAACAGTTCGATCGCGTTTACTCGGAATTGCCGGGGGAACTGTCTCCTCAACTAGCATTGGCGCTGGCGGCGGAGTTGGCAGGCGATCGCAAGCAGGCAATTAAGCTCTACGATCGCGTGTGTCGGACTGACCCCAGTTACGTCAGCGCGACGTTTGGCTTGGCCAGGTGTTTGAGTGCTACAGGCGATCGTCAGGCGGCGGTGGAGGCGTTGCGACGAGTGCCGCCAACCTCGAATTTGTCGGTGCGATCGCGGGTGGAAACGGCACGGATGCTGATCGATCGAAAACATACCGCACCAGGAGCCAAGGAGTTGAGCCTAGCAGCCACGACGCTCGAAGCCTTAACGCTCGAAGGCATGGAGCGGCATCGCTTGACGAAACAGCTTTTAGAAACGGCGCTAGGATCGATCGCTTCAAAAGCGATTCAGCCATCGGCGATCGTCCTTTTGGGGCATCAACTGCAAGAAGTTGAGCTCAGAAAAGGGTTAGAAAAAGCCTTGCGCGCCATGGCACATTTATCCACGGGAGCGGAAAAGATTCGTTTGGTTGATGAGGCGAATCGCGTGCGTCCGAGAACATGGTTGTAGGAGAGGAAAGCGAATGGAATTCACGCCTACGCGGACTCAGGAATTTTCAACCTGCACAGGCCGATTTTACTCCTGTAGCCGCGTTTTGAACCGCCATATTTTCTTGTTATATCAAATCCGGTAACATCAGAATTATTCATCTCTCTTGTCTCTCTCTGTGTTCTCTGCGCCCTCTGCGGTTAAATCATTCCGATCCAGCAGGAAGCGATATTACTCATGCTTTTTTAAGACCCAAACTATGCAATGTCCCAACTGTGAAGCTTTAGTTCAAATAGACGATCGCTTTTGCGAAGAATGCGGTACGCCACTGGTCAATTCACCCGTCAATGTTACTGAAACTTCTACAAAACTATGCAATAAATGCGGCGCGGCACCCGAGGCGATCGATGCCGATGGATACTGTTCGGTTTGCGGGTTCAAAAATGAATATCGGCAAGTCCGAGAAACCGATCGCATGGAAGTAAATCTTCAGCCTAATTTCGCGGGAGTGAGCGATCGGGGATTGAGACACGAACGCAATGAAGATTACTTGGCTTGTGCGGTAATAGAAAGCAGTAACACTTATATTGCGATCGCCTGCGATGGGGTGTCGAGTTCTCAGTTTCCCGAATTGGCATCGAAAGCAGCGGCAGAAGGTGCCAGAGATGGCATTGTCACTGCTCTAGAAAAACATCTTTCCCCAGAAACAGCTCTCCAACACGGAATCGCTGCCGCACTCAATGAAGTCTGTGTTATTCCTCATAGGAGTTTGAATCAAGATGCACCTTCGACGACGATTGTTGCGGCGGTAGTACAAAATTCGATCGCGACAATTGCTTGGTTGGGAGATAGTCGCGCCTACTGGATCGATCGGGAAAACTCCCAACTGCTGACGCGAGATGATTCTTGGTTGAACGAAATAGTTACATCGGGACAAATGAGCGCAGCCGAAGCTAGCAAGTCCGATAAAGCTCATGCCATTACGCGCTGGCTGGGTGTGGATGCTAAAGAGGATGCTGTTCCTTCGATCGTGCAGTTTCCGATTCCCGGTTCTGGATATTTGTTACTTTGTACGGATGGATTGTGGAATTATGCACCCGAAGCGCCACAACTCGCCGATCTTGTCAAGGGCAATGCTTCAGAAGATGCGATCGGCATGGGGCGCCATCTCGTAGAATTTGCTCGCTCTTGTGGCGGTCGAGATAACATTACTGTCACTCTGTTAGTCGTTTGAGGATAATATTATAAGAAGGAAGAAGGAAGTTTGGCAATGAAGCTGTGTACGGAATGTAACGGATGTAAATAAGATATTGCAACGTTCTCCATTAACCTGTAGGGGCAGGTTCGCCAACCATATCTAATGAGTACCAACAATCTTAATAAACCTGCCCCCACCCAACGAGAGATTCACGATCGCGCTCTTTGATATAATTGGGGAATGTGCGATCGCAATTCTATCGCTGGCTGGCGAGAAACCGGGTTTCTGCGAATAAGGTCTGCTGAGTACGAAGCATATAAAAAGAAACCCGGTTTCTGAGATTGTGCGATTCCCTACGGGATAGCTGCGCTTCACGAATTTCTGTCGTTAGGTGAGGGCGAGTTTTTGTAAATTGTCGATGTTCATTATAGATAGTGGGCTCACGGGCCCTTACAGGATAATTGATAATACTGCAAGATCTCAGTTCTACTCAACCTACACTCTAATCTCTTTTCTCAATCTGTAAATTAGCATCATTTTTACTGAAAAAAGCATCGATCGCATTTACTCAAAATTCATTCAAAAAACTCAAAAACAATGTCTACCCAATTCCAAGCCGAAGTCTTCCAAAATCCCTACCTTCATCAAGGTTCCAGAGAAGTCAATGCCATTATGACCGTCACCGTCCGTGGGGACGAAAATATTGGCATCGCACCTCAAACAGGAGGCAAACTCTTCGGGATTATCTGCGATATTTCCGGTTCGATGCAGGGCGCAAAAATCCACGCCGCCAAAAATGCGATGATTAAACTCGTGCAGTTAATTCCGGCGGATACCTCCTTTTTTATCGTGGTAGGTTCCACTCGCGCCCAGGTAATTTTTCCCACTGCCCTAGCCACAGTAGAAAACAAATCCCAAGCCATTTCCCAAATTAAAGAAGTCCAAGCCAGTGGCGGTACATTAATGTCTCAATGGCTGGAAGCTTCACTAACGCAGTTCAAAGAGATGCCCAATGCCGTCAGACAAGCCCTATTGCTTACCGACGGGCAGAACGATGATTCCGACCAAAAACGCCTAGAAAAGGTGCTGCAAGCGTGCGAAGGTGTATTTCAGTGCGATTGTCGGGGCGTGGGAACCGACTGGCGCGTCAAACAGCTTCAGTTCATTGCCAACAGGCTACTCGGAACCACCGATATCATCGCCAACGCGGTGCAAATAGAAGCGGATTTCCAAACCATTCTCGCCCAAGCAATGACTAAAACGGTGAGTGATGTCGCCTTGCGTTTGTGGACTCCCCAAGGGGCAAAGGTGCGATTTTGCAAGCAAGTTAGTCCCGAAATTGTCGATTTGACCGATCGCGCCCAATCTATTAAACCGCAAGTTTGCGACTATCCGACAGGGGCTTGGGGAACGGCAGAATCGCGCGATTACCACTTCTGCATTGAGGTGAATCCCGGTAATGTGGGAGATGAGATGCTGGCGGGAAGGGCGAGTTTAATTTACACCGCTGATGGGGTGGAAACGAAAATTACCGAGGCGCGGATTCTAGCGGTGTGGACGGATGACGAACAGAAATCTACGAAAATCGATCGGCGAGTGGCGCACTACACCGGACAAGCAGAACTCGCGCAAACCATTCAGGAAGGACTTGAAGCCCGCGATAAAGGTGATGTAGAAGTGGCGACGGCTAAGCTGGGAAGGGCTGTCAAACTCGCCCATGACTCCGGAAATGAGGCAACGGCGAAACTACTGCGCCAGGTGGTGGAGGTGGAAGATGCACCCACGGGAACAGTTCGTTTGAAGCGGAATGTGGCGAAGGAAGATGAAATGGCATTGGAAACTCGATCGACCAAAACAGCACGAATTTCGAGAAATTAGCCATCCCAAATCTATAGCAGTTGACAGTTGACAGTTGACAGTTGACAGTTACATAGTACGAGCATCTAACCGTTTCTGCTCAAGGGTATTAGGATCTATTTATGACATTATTTATGTCCCGATACGGTTCAGTTAAGATTGTCCGAAGAGAGGAACGAAGCATAAGCCCTTCGGGCAGGCTTCGCCAACGCAGTGTCTATGTTTCATGAGTTTTCCCTGTGACAATCTCCGATCGCAATCGTATTGATTTATGTCCTAACCTATGTGGCGGTTGCTATACAATCCCAAATCTAGAATCCACAATCGGCAATCCAAAATCCAAAATCCAAAATCGTATAGATAATTATGTCAGTCTATCAGTGTCCAAAAGGTCACGAATCGATCGAATCCGATTATTGTTCGGAATGCGGCGCGAAGATTAATGGAGGTGCGGCTGTCGAAGCCAAAAGTCCGCCCGTTCGAGTTGCCACAGCTACCATTAACTGTCCCGATTGCGCGACTCCACACGAGGAAGATAGCGGCAACTTCTGCGAAATTTGTGGCTATAACTTCGTCACCGGTGCGAGTGGAGAAATTCCGATTCCCAAGGCATCAGGAATCGCATCTTCTGTTTTGGATGCGGGTACTATAGATGCGGGCGCAACCCATGTTTCCCCGACATCTACCTCACCCACAACGACAGGAACTCCCGAACTTCTCATCACAGTCGATCGCACTTTGCGCTGTGAAGGTAGCCCGGAACCGCCCGCGTTTACCCCCATGACTTTCCCTATGGAAAAACCCAGTACCCTCATCGGACGCACTAGCGATGTCCGCGCCATTTATCCAGATCTCGCCCTCGATTTGGACGATGCCATTTCCCACCGCCACGCCGTCATTCACCGCCAACCAGATGGGGCATTAATCCTGCGCGATATCGGTTCCACCAACGGTACGTTTCTCAATGGGGTTGAACTTGTGCCGATGACAGATATTAGTCTGAAAGATGGGGATGAAATTACGTTGGGACATTGGACAAAGATGATTGTTAATATTACCCAGTCTTAACTAGCAGGCAAATCGGTAATTGATAAAAACTCCCCCACCAATGACAAATTATATCATGTCCGATAGATTACCACAATAACAAAAACAGTTCGTAGTGCGGACTTAAGTCCGCATCTTTTAACCAATTACCCATTACCAAATTTATGAGCCAAGTTACCACCAATTCTGCTTCAAGAAAAAAGCCCAGTTCGATCGCAAATTGGAAGACAAAATTCACCACCCCTCAGATTCTGCGATGGGGATTGTACCTGGTGTGGGGAGTCAGCCTTTTAGCCTTGGGGACTGCCAATGAAGCAGTGAAAATGCAGCGCGATGCGATCGAAACCATCGGCAAAAATACCGCACCCAGCGTCTTAACTGCCCAGCGAATTAAAGATAGCCTCGCCGATTTGGATGCCAATGCTGCTAACGAATTGCTCGTCAAACCGGGCGAGAATCCTCAAGCCGCTAAAGATTATCGGGGACGGCAAGAAAAACTGTCTAAACTCCTGGCATTAGCGGCGGAGAACATTACGGAGGGGGATGCAGAACGCCAACAGATTCGCACGCTGATCCTATCGTTGGGGGACTACATGACGCAAATCGAACGGGCGCGATTGGCGAACGAACGGGGGGATTCGCGATCGCTTTTGGAGGCGTATCGCAAAGCAGCAAACATTTTGGACTCAATTTTACTACCTGCTGCCGAACAATTGCAAAATGTTAACTTAGAGAGTCTGGATCGAGCTTATATCTCACAAAAAGCGCGATCGGCTAACCTCTTGTTCCTCGCAGTTATTGGCAACCTCTTGCCACTTGTCATGTTGGGACTATTACAACTGTTTCTCTACCACCGAATGCGCCGCAATCTCAATCCCTATTTGTTGGGAGCTACCCTATGTGCGATCGTCTTATTCTTTTATATCACGAATGCACTAAATGCGGCTTCCTATCATCTGAAAGTCGCTAAGGAGGATGCCTTTAACTCGCTTTTGCCGTTGCGACAGGCTCGCGCTCTTGCCTACAGTGCTAATGCCGATGAAAGCCGCTATTTGCTCGATCGAGAATTTGCGGCTCAACACGAACGCAAATTTGTTGAGAAAATGGCGAAAATTGCCGTCATCCCCGCCAATCTGCTGGATTTTGAGTCTGTCGCTAAGGAATTCAAGCCATCCAACGTCCAGGGTGTCGCGGGTTTTACTGGATTATTCGCCCAAGAATTTGCCAATATTACTTTTGGTGGAGAGCGAGAAGCGGCGGTGGAAATGTTATCAGCATTTGGGGTTTATGTTAACATTGACAAACAAATTCGCTCGCTGGTAAATAGCGACAAAAGAGCTGAAGCGATCGCACTATGTACGGGAAATAAACAAGGGCAATCTAATTGGGCGTTCACTCAATTCCTTAAAAAACACAATGATGTAACAGACATTAATTTAACCGCGTTTACAGAGAATCTCGATCGGGGATTTAAAAGTGTAGGTTATGTGCCCGATAAATCCCAGCAATCAAGTGATGATATTTTGCAGGGGGCTATGCTCGATCGATCGTTTAAAAATACCTACCAAGTTGAGATGTGGAGTCTTGCGTTAATTAGTGCGATCGCTATTTTAACCTTTTTTGGACTCAATCTGCGTTTGAAGGAATATTCGTGATTCTCCAAAGAAGTCAATTGGGGCTTTTTCGTGGGGTGGGGGCGGGTTTATTTAACCTGTCTGCTACCTTTTAGGCTGTTGGCGAACCAGCCCCTACAGGATTATTGATAATGCTGCAAGATGTCAGTGGGGTGGGGGCGGGTTTATTTAACCTGTCTGCTACCTTTTAGGCTGTTGGCGAACCAGCCCCTACAGGATTATTGATAATGCTGCAAGATGTCATTTATATCGACTTAAAAGAACGATTCAATAACTTTTCATACTCACTGACAAGCTGGATTGCTTGCCCTAACGGAGTAGGTCGAGTATATAACAATTGCTTGGCTTGTTGGGCAATTTGACTCAATTGTTCGTTTTCTGCCATTCCTTTCGCTAATGCTTTAGCTTGCAGTGCTTGGAGTCGTCCTCGCAATTCTTGACGCATTTCTAGCGCAGTTTGATTGTCTGTATAGGCTTGTTGTTGAGCGGATAAATACTCTTGCGTTCTGACACGCCAATTCTGTAAACCAATCTTAACGGGTTGAAATATGCCTTCTTTGAACTTAATTTCTAGTCGAGCGAGCCACTGATTTAAAGCTTCAATTTGTTCGTCCGCTAAAGGCTGCGATCGCGTCGCAGCTTCTGTGATTTTTTCCTGATACTCTGCAAAAATAGTTTGATGTTGCTGATTTAAATGAATTAAGTTTTGCAGAAGTTGATGCGCTTGAGATAATTCTTGTTTAACCGATGCTTTTTGCCGAGCTATTTCCTCTAAATACTGTCTCGATCGAATGATAATTGGTTCAATTTCTCGCTCGAACTCATCGCTGACACCTAACGGATCGCAGATAATGCGATCGCCAAAATCGAGCAAATTTTGCTGAGCAACTGCTAGTTCATTACTCCTCCGAATACCGAGAGAGTCAGCTAAAGTTTGGAGCGATCGCATTTCAGTTTGGGCTCGCGTCAGTTGTGCTGCTAAATGCGATCGTGCCGTCTCCACTGCGACAACCACATCTTTCGCGACTTGAAAAGCAGCAGTCATCACCTCCAGTAATTTTGCAGGTGCAATTGCATTTTGGGTTTGGGCTGCACTTAGTAAGTCTCGCTGTGCTAGAGGAATTTGTTGTTCGCCAAGTTGAATCGAATTTCCCGTTAAAAGATATTCAATTTCACGCAGTTGAGATTCTGCACTGGAAATCAAAAACTTAGGAACTTGCTTGCGGAGCATCACAGCCCGATCGATCGTTTTAACTAACAAATCAAAATTCTGAAAGAGGTCATTCATCGCACTGAGTGCGGGAACAACCTTTGCTTTTGTTTTGCCAGTTAACTCAACGTCAGATGGCATTGCAGTGAGTTGTTGATAGGTTGGCAATCCATGCAAATCAATCAGATTTTGACTGATGCGATCGAGATTCTGTTTCCACTGAGCTAGCAGGCGATCGATTTGTTCTACATTCACGGTTGCAATTTCGATTATCTATATTTGTGCAGTAGATTACCATTTTATCAATTTAAAATCTAAATTAAAGTATTGTCTCTATCTAGATGAGTCCGGGTGTATTCCCGAAGCTGAATTTCAGGGTAAAATAGGAGTCTCTGCCATCTTCGCTCGAACTCGCATTTGGGTGCATCTGGGTTTTGTAAAAAGCATTTTTTCTTTGAGTGCTGTCCCCGCTCACGTATTGTACAATATGCGAGCGGGGACAGCACTATAATAATAATAATGTAAAACTGAGATGCTCCAGATCGAACTCGCACTCTGCCATTCATAGGTTATTTACAGGATGTCTAAGCTGTTGCAGCATTTAAATTGTATATTTCGATGACGATGGAGAATTCTATCCCCCGATCCCCATCGGACTCTCTACCTCTCAATCAGGATATACAATTTAAATACGCCAGAGGCAATCTCGCACGATGTTTATTAAAAAATTAATCAATTATAAATATGGATTTGACGATCGCCCGACAACTCTTTTATCAAGAAATTAATCAGCCAGACGCTGCGATCGATCTGGCGAAAGCTGCGCTGTACATGGCTTTGGAAGAATACCCGAATTTTGAGCCTCTCGATTATCTCAACGCACTTGACACGATCGCCGATCGAGTGCGTTTGCGCCTCCCGCCACAGAATTATCCGCTGCGGATCATTCAAACTATTAACCGCTATTTGTATGACGATTTGGAATTCTCCGGCAATAATGCTGATTATTACGACCCCCGCAATAGCTTTTTGAATCAAGTGATCGATCGCCGCACTGGTATTCCCATCTCTTTATCTTTGGTTTATTTGGAGGTTGCTAAGCGGATTGATTTTCCGATGGTGGGGATTGGGATGCCGGGACATTTTTTGATTAGGCCGGATTTTGAGGATGCTGGGATTTTTGTGGATGCGTTTAATGGTGGCGAGATACTATTTCCTGAAGATTGTCAAGGGAGGCTTTCTCAAATTTACGGTCAACCTATGGAGTTGCAGCCGGCTTTTCTCGCGCCGGTAAGTCCGCGGCAGTTATTGGGGCGAATGCTGGGAAATCTGAAGGCGATTTACTTCCAACAGGGTGATGCTATGAGGTTTCTGGCGGCGATCGATCGGCTTTTGCTGCTGTTTCCTGATGCACTCTTGGAAAGGCGCGATCGCGGAATTCTCTATTATCAACTGGGGCGCTTGGCCGAGGCGCGGCACGATTTGGAACTATACATTACCAATGCTCCGAATGCTGAGGATGCTGCTAGAATTCGCCTATTGCTCGAAAGGCTCGACCAAAACTAAACTTAAATTTGCGATCGCTAGTCAAGGTTGCAGCTATTGGCTCGCACAACATCACAGGTGAAACCGACAATCTATATAGTTACAGGGCGATCGCCAAATCTCGCTTTTATAAGTTTTGCAAAGGTATATAAAATTGTCAAAAATCGGAGTATAACATATAAATTATGAATTAACACCTATCTTTTGATAGGTTCAATTGGCTTGACATGACTGTATAATACCTAGGTCATTTACGGAACTTCTGAATCCACTTTCCCGACTGATACCTGGGCATTCGATCGAACGAAAAAGTATTTTGACGTAAAGAGGCATAAACTCATGAACTTTAAGTTTCAACAAGGTTATCTTAACGGAATGCAACCGCAGTCAGCCCATTTAGCCAAAAGAATCTCAAAGTCTTTATCATTAGGTTTGGCGCTTTTGGTGGGAACAAGTACAGTATTGCTGAGCAGTAGCAAAGCCTTTGCATTAGACAAAGTTACCGTAAAATACGGTGCTGTTGACGTAACTTTACCAATGAGCGATTTGCAAAGCTTTGCACAAACCGGCAAACCATCATCTCAACTGCAAAGTGTTTTGAGTCTTGCGAAACAAACTCCCGAATCGGTGCGCGAAATATTAACGCGAGAAGTGGCTTTAGATCCCCAAATGGTTTCGCGGCTGGCAAATACTTATTTTGGGGAAATTGTTTTCAAGCAATTGGGTGAGGTTGCTTATACCCCGGCTACAAAGGCACAAAGCGCGCCGGCACTGCGCGATGCTTTGGTTGCAGCTTCCAAAGATGGCAAACTATCCCTGATGGAAGTGATGCAAAATTACACTCCTCCGGCTTTAGAAGTTGATGGCAATCAAGCTATGGCTATCTACCAGCGAGTGATTAAAGATATCCAAGATTTGCAAGCTATGTATCAGAATTCCCCGGGTTTGCAAAGTACGGCTGGTCAAGCAAGACAAATGATTTGTCAGCCCAACTCATCATCGGGGGCTGGGAAGTAAATCATTTTGCTCTGGATTGGGAATGGGGAATGGGGAATGGGGAATGGGGCATAGGGCATAGGGCATAGGGCATAGGGCATAGGGAATTGGTGCTTTCTTTTCCTATTATCTCTTACTTTTCAGCCATTACCGATGACCCATTACCCAATTACCAATTCCCCATTACACCTTGCCAATTTCTTGAGATAATTGCTCGGCTACCCGTTTGAGCCGGCGCAGTTGGCTTTTCATATCTTTTTGCGTCCAAGGGGCTGCAAAGCGATTGAATCCAAATCTAATTAAAGGATTGGGAATTTGAAATTCAAAGCGGTTAATCAAGAGAGTCCCTTGGATTTGGGGCTGGCATTCCCAGCGATCGCATCCTTTGAAATATCCGTCGAACCCCCATACAATTAAACCGGGTTGTCGCTCCAACACAACACTCTCTAAAGTGGGTTGCAAAACGGGAATTTTTATGATAAATAAACTGCGACTTCCTACAGCAGTATCCCATTCGCCCTCTGGATCGCAACGCAGCAGCGGATTGAGCCATTTGTGCATTAAAGTGCGATCGACTATACAGCGCTCCACCAACGTAGCAGCAGCGCGAATTTCAATGGATTGCTCGAAAACTTGACGAATTGACATGAGAACCTGCAAGCTAGAAGCGTATTCTTACAGTTTCTTATTTTCCTTGTCAAATCTGACCTTAACCTGAAAAAACAATGAATGAAACTTGGCAAGAAATAACTCAACCGATATCGGGCCCAATGGCGGTTGTGTCCGATCGAATCTTGGCACAGGCCCAGGTAGCCCCGAATCCGCTCTCAGAAGCGGAGCGGGGATTAAACAATCTATTTGCGGGCAAAGACATTGAAAATCTCGTCTGGGCGATCGGCATCCTGCTAATTGGCTTGATCGTATCAGCCCTCGTCTCATCTTTAGTCGGCGGATTGCTCAAGAAAACGACGATCGACAACCGACTGGCTGCTTGGATTACCGGGCGCCCGGAAGGAGAAGGATCGCCGCAAGTGGAAAAATGGATTTCCGGTGCGGTATTCTGGATCATTTTTATCTTTTTCCTAGTTGCCTTTTTCAACAGGCTGAATCTCACGGCTGTCTCGCAACCGCTGAATACTTTTCTCAACCAAATTGCTGGTGCTTTGCCGAAGTTGGCTAAAGCCCTAATTTTCTTGGGGATTGCTTGGGTGGTGGCGACAGTTGCCAAATTAGCCTTGTCGCGGGCGATGCGGACTTTTGGCGTAGACGAGCGCTTGAACCAGCAGGTGGGTACTGCACCCACCGAGACTCCTTTGCTGCTGAGCGATACTCTGGCAAATGCGCTGTACTGGTTCATTTTTCTGCTGTTTTTGCCGTTGGTTCTCGAATCGCTGGATTTACAGCAGGCTCTGCTGCCAGTGAATAATTTGCTGAACCAAATTTTGGCGGCAATTCCGAAGATTCTGGAAGCTGTGCTGATTGGGTTTGTGGGCTGGCTGCTGGCTCAAGTTGTGCAGCGGATTGTTACGAATCTGCTGGCTGCTGCTGGCGCGGACAGTTTGGGCGCTCGGTTTGGCATTTCCCGGAGTTCGGGCGGACAATCGCTGTCGTGGATTATCGGCACAATTGTCTATGTGTTGATTTTGATTCCTACGGCGATCGCAGCTTTGAATGCTTTGGACATCCAAGCGATTTCCTTGCCGGCGATCGCGATGCTCAATACGATTCTGGGCGCGCTTCCCAACATTTTTACAGCAGCGATAATTCTGGCGGTTGCTTACTTTTTGGGGCGCTGGATCGGCGATTTGGTGACGAATATCTTGACGGGAATTGGCTTTAACAATGTCTTTTCTTGGTTGGGAATGCAGCCGAAACAGCCGCTGCGACTACCGTCGTCGAGTTCGACGGATCCCGACGCAACCGTACTTCAGGAACCGGATGTTGCGGCACGCACGCCTTCGCAATTTGTCGGCATTGTGGTGCAGGTAGGCATCATGCTGTTTGCTGTGGTGGCGGCTACCGACGTGCTGAAGATTCCAGCGCTGACTGCGATTGTTAGCGGTATTGTGCTGGTTGCTGGTAGGGTGCTGTCTGGTTTGGTGGTATTTGCGATCGGCTTGTATTTGGCGAATCTGGCGTTTAGTTTGATTGCTAGCTCTGGAACTCGCCAAGCGCGGCTGTTGGGCCAAACGGCTCGAATCGCGGTGATTGCTTTTGTTGGAGCCTTGGCGCTGCAACAGATGGGCATTGGCAGCGATATTGTGAATTTGGCTTTCGGGCTGTTGCTCGGGGCGATCGCCGTTGGGATTGCTCTAGCTTTTGGTTTGGGCGGGCGCGAGATTGCGGCCGACGAACTTCGCGGATGGCTGGCGTCATTTAAACAAGATAAGACGCCACGTTCGTAAGTCTAATTGATCGGTAAAAAATGGCGTTTGTCCTTAACAAACGCCGTTTTTTTATGCTTAAATTTATCGAACCTGCTAAAATAAGATCAGCGAGAATTGAGGAGACTTAAACCGTGACAGTTTTAACTCAACAAATCGAAGAAGAAATAGAATATCCCAGCAGCGACGGAGAACCGATGGCGGAAAGTGACATCACGCGCGATTACATGACTTACGGCGTGGAAGCTCTGAAGCAGCACTTTCAAGGGC